>JBGSQB010000078.1:0-14514 GCA_041738285.1 Pseudomonadales bacterium
GCCGGGACAGTTTACTTGTTCAGGTTCTGAGAGCAGGAGAGCTGGGACAGTTTACTTGTTCAGGTTCGCCCGCTTGTGTCGTTTGCCACATTCGATGTAGTGAGCGGCGAACCTGAACAAGTGAAACTGTCCCATTGCGTACCCAATGATTGAACCTGAACAAGTAAACTGTCCCATTGCGTACCCAATGATTGAACCTGAACAAGTAAACTGTCCCCGCTGTCTCCGCTGCCCCCTACAACCGCGTGCTGGTCAGCTGCATATCCGCGTGGGCCCACGCCGCCTGGAAGCGCGCATCGACCGCGGCCGCCTCATCGGTCTTGCCTTGGGCGCGCAGGGCGCTGGCAAGGCCAAAGAGGGCCCAACCGTTCTCCGGAAAGACCGCCAGATCGTCGCGATAGGTTTGTTCCGCGCCAGCGGCATCGCCCGCAGCCAGTTGAGTAGCTCCGAGCGCGTGTCGCACCGGATAGAACCAGTCGGGTGGCTCCGTATAGTTGAGCTCCGACTCGGCGTCGAGCGCGAGTTCCAGGCGATCGATCGCACCCGCCAGGTCACCCTCGGCGCGCAGCACTTCGCCTTCCAGCATCGATTGCGCGACTGCGGAAACTGACAGCGCGCTGTTGATGCCGAAGAATTCCAGGTTCGCCAGCGCGGGATCGGCGCGCGCCGCTGTCAATGCCGCCAGCTGAGCCTTCGCAGCATCGATGTTGCCCTTGCCGAGATGCGCCATGCCGGTCGCGTAGTGCCACACCGCGCGCGCATACAGCAGGTCGGCCGCAGGCTCGGGCGTTGCGAGAACGTCGTCCCAGCGCGCGAAGCGCACGTATAGAAACAGTGGCTGCACATGAAAATGCTGGGGCACGGCCAATGCGGGTTCGCGCATCATGGCCTCGGGAATGAGCGCCGAGGTGCCGCGCGCCAGCTCGATCGACTTCTCGCTCCAGCCTTCGATCGCCGCGGTGACGGCACCGAAGTGCCAGTTGTGCGGAACATAGCCAACCTTGTAGAGGGGCGCATTGGCACGGCAGGCGGCCAGAAAACTCGAGTCCGCTTTCGTCGCCTGGATGTTGGTCAGGGTGGAGTCGTGATAGCGACCGACGCGAATGTAGATGTGGGCAGGCATATGGACCAGATGTCCGGCGGTCGGCGCCAGCGCCGCCAATCGGTCAGCGTAGGCCGCCGCGCGATTGGCATCGTTCGACTGCTCGACACCGTGAATGTACAAATGAATCGCACCCACGTGGTCGGGGTTGAGCGCTAGCGCTTTCTCAATGCTTGCCACCACTTCGGGTGTCCACGGCTGTTCGGTGCCGTCCGGCAGCCAGAAGTTCCAGGGATGCAGATCCATGAGCGCTTCGGCGGTCAACGTGACGACGTCGTCGTCTTCCGGGAACTGAGCTGCGACCGCGCGCATGGCATCTGCGTAGGCAAGATCCAGCGCTTCGCGCTCGCCTTCGGCATACCGATGCACCAACGCGCCGGTGAGCGCGCGCTCCAAGGCCGAGCCATGCGCTGCTGCCAGTTCCTTGGCTTTGGTCGAAAGCACGCGCGCCCGCGGTATATTCCCGTCTTCCATTGCCGCGTTCAAATTGGGGCCGAGCACGAGCGCACTGCCCCAATAGCACATGGCACAGTCCGGATCGTAAGCAGCGGCCTCCGTGAACGCGAGGTCCGCGGCGGCATGATTGAAGGCGAACGCGAGGGCCAGCCCCTGATCGAAGTACTTCTGCGCCTCGGGACTCGTACTCGAAATCATGAGGTGAACGCCGCCCAGGCCTTCGAACAGCGGCTGACCCGGTTCCCGCGCCGGCGTCGAGGTGGTGGGACTCGATCCGTCGCACGCGGTGAGTAGTACGGCGATGGCCGCAATGAACAGAACTCTCATGGCATCTCCCAATTGCACCAAGTGGTCGAATTGTAACCCCTACTCCTTACCTACGATCTGACTGAACGTGGACTCGACAAGACGCATGAAAACGAACGCCGACGTGCACAGCATGGCGACGAGCGCGCCCACGTAAAGGGCATCGTCCAGCGCCTCCATCCATCCGAACAACACAATCAGCAGCCCTGCCTGCACCAGGAGCTGCAGCGCGCCTGAGACGCCGGCAGCGACCAGATCCGGGTCGAAGTCCTCTCTCACGGGGTTGTAGGTGGCAAAGAAGGAGACGAATTCGATGTAGATCAACGCGAGGAACACCCCAGCCGCAATCTGCCATACCTGAGTCATTGGCAATCCGAATCGCGCCAGCGCACTGGGCACGAGCGAGGCCACGACCACAATCAGGCTGGTGGCGATGACGAGGCGCAATCGCAGCAAATCGTGAATGGCGCGGCCACTGCGCACTCGCCGGCCGAGAACGCTGACGAGCGCGGCGAACCCCGCAAACGTCGCGGCGATTTCCGCAATGGTGAGTAGTGCGTCCGAGTCGTCCATGCGCCAATGGTACCGCCTTGCCACAGCGTGCGCCGCCTTGCGACCATGCCACCATGAACACGTCTATTGCTGCCCTCGTCCACGAAGGGTTCAACGCCCTGACGAGCGGTCGCACCGAACTGGCCGCCGACTATTGTCGTCAAGCGCTTGCCATTGACCCGAAGTGCATCCAGGCGCACTTCCTGGTCGGGTTGATCGCCAGCGAGCGCGGTGACGCCAAGACGGCGGCGAGCGCCTTCGGATCAGTGACCCGGCTCGATACCCGCCATGTCGCGGCATGGGCGCAACTGGCGCGTGTGTTCGTGCAAACCGGACAGCTGCAACGCGCCGATCAGGCGTTGGCGAAGGCACTTGCCGCGGATACGAGCGATGCCACCGTGCTCGACACCCTCGGTGCGGTGCAGTCGCTGCTCGGCAATCAACTAAGCGCGAAGGCGTACTATCAGCGCGCGGCGACAGCGCAGCCGGACCACGTACCGTTTCAAATCAATCTCGCCAACGCCTGCATCTTCCTGGGCGAGTTGCCAGCGGCACAGGCAGCCATCGAGCGCGCGCTGTCGCTCGACCCCATCAATCCGCAAGGCCATTGGCTGTTCAGCACCAGCCGAACCGCAACCGACCACTCGCACATCGAAACCCTCGAAGTCCTGATCGAACGCGCATCGCGCGCACCGCACGCACTCGCGTTCCTGTGTTACGCCGCCGGCAAGGAGTACGAAGACCTCGAGGAATGGGACCAAGCCTTCGCTGCGTTTGCCCGCGGCGCCGCTGCGCGGCGTTCACGGATCACCTTCGATGAGCGCGCGGAAGTCGCGACATTCGACGCGCTCGATACGCACCTGTCCCGCGCCTTACTGGCGCAGCCGGACTCGGCAATCGACGACGATGGCCCGATTTTCGTGCTCGGTCAGCCGAGGACCGGGACGACCCTGGTCGAGCGCATCATCACCAGCCACTCGCAGGTGCACTCTGCCGGCGAACTACAACAGTTTCGCCTGTCCATCCGCCGTCTCGTGAACCTACCGGAGGGCGAGCGTCTTTCGCCACGCATGGTCGAAGCCGCGGCGGCGCTCGATCCCGCGGCGCTGGGCAGTGCGTACCTGAACGCGACTGCGACTGTGCGCGGTACAACGCCAAGGTTCGTCGACAAACTGCCGACCAACTTTCTGTTCCTCCCGCTCATTGCCCGCGCGTTGCCGCGTGCGCGCATCGTGCACGTCACGCGTGATCCGATGGACAGCTGTTTCGCTAGCTTCAAGCAGTTGTTCGCCGATGCCTACCCGCACTCCTACGAGCAAACGGAAATGGCGCGGCACTACGCGCGCTACCACCGCCTGATGGCGCTTTGGCGCACACGGTTGCCAAGCCGCATCATCGATGTGAACTACGAGTCTCTGGTGGCCGATGTCGAAGCGCAATCACGACGACTCATCGACGCACTGGGGCTGCCATGGGAAGACGCATGCCTTGACTTTCATCGCCAGCCCCAAGCAGTGGCGACTGCGAGCGCAGTCCAGGTGCGCCAGCCTGCGCATAGTCGATCGGTCGGTCGCTGGCTTCGCTATCGAACTCAACTCGAGCCGATGCGCCAGGTGCTCGCCCGGGCCGGCCTCGCCTGATGATGCGGTACCTGCGCGTTGCAAAGATCCGTTGAATTGGTCAGAGTCCGACGGTCGAAAAGCAGTCAGGGGGTCGAGTGAGGTTCAGTCTATCGAAGTCGGGGAATCTGGCACGCGCGGTCTCGGCGGTCACACTGCTCAGCGCGGTTGCAGCGCAAGCAGAAACGACGATCGAAGAGATCCTCGTCACTGCCCAGCGGCGCGCAGAATCGGTTCAGGATGTGCCGCTCGCGGTGTCCGCGTTCAGCGGTGAGTTCATGCGCGAACGCAACCTCAATGACGTCAAGGACCTGTCCATCTTCACCCCAGGCGTCACCGGCAACTCCCAGGACAGCTTCATCGATACCCTGCAGGTGCGCGGCATTCTGACCAACGACTTCGGTGTGGGGGGTGACCCGTCCATCGGTTTCTTCAAGAACAACATCTATCAAGGCCGCAACGGCGCTGTGGTCACGAGTCTGTACGACATTCAGCGCGCGGAGGTGCTGCGCGGTCCCCAAGGCTTCCTGTTCGGTCGCAACGCCATCGGCGGCGCGGTGAGCGTGTTCACCAATCGACCGAACTTCGACGGCAACGACGGCTATGTCGAAACGGACATCGGTGAAGGCGGCCGGGGGGTGCTGGAAGGCGCCATCAACGTACCAATCAGTGACAACTTCGCCATGCGGATTGCCGGCTACCACTCGCAGGAAAACGGCTTCGTCGACAACGAGTTCGACCCCAGCAAGCGCGATCTCATTGCGCATACCAAAGAGGCCGTGCGCGTTTCGAGCCTGTTGCGCCTGGAACAGACCGATATCAACCTGATGGTGGAGTACGAAGACCGCGATCAGTCCGGGTCGATGTACCGCGCAACCCAGAAAGGCGAGAGCTGGGAGGCAGTCAACGACGCCTTCGGACCGCTTGCACTACGCGGGAGCAAACGTGACGTCGACTCCGACATGGGCCTGGGCGAGGCGGACGATGCCGAGGTATTGAGTGTCGAACTGCAGATCGAGCGCGATCTGGGGTTTGCCACACTGACCTCGCTCACCGGCTACAAGGACCATGACTACACCTACGCCGAAGACTTCGACGGCACACCGATCCGCATCAACGACTACGCGCAGGACCAGTCGGGCGACTACTTCGAAACGGAACTGCGCCTCGTCTCCCAGGGCAGCGATCCGCTGTCGTGGTATGCCGGTGTATCGCTGTATCAGGAAAACATCGACGCGTTGTTCACTCAAGGTCAGGACGAAGAAGTGTTCTGCGCCTACTACATCGGCACCAGTTGCTCGGACTACTTCGCCTACTACGGCTACTACACATTCACGCCAACCGCCGAAGGCATGGTCGAGCGCAATCGGGTCAAGGGCGACTATCGCGGCTGGGCCGCCTATGCTGATCTGACCTATGCGTTCAGCGACCGACTCGATGCCAGTGTCGGCGTCCGCTACACCTACGACGAAAAGGACTTCAAGCTGCGCACGCTGCCGGTGGCGAGCGATCTCGGCCCTTCGTTCGCACTGGGCTACATCACCGATGGTTACCTGCAGGACAAGCAGGACTGGGACGCATTCACACCGCGTGCGCAGATCCGCTTCCGGCCCAACAACGACACGATGGTGTTTGGCAGCGTCACCCGCGGTTACAAGGCCGGCGGCTTCGGCAGCTTCGTGATCCAGACCACCGAGGATTTCTACGCACCAAACTTCCCATCCGCGCCGGTGAGCAAGGCTGACGCGCGACCCGACGACTTCGACCCGGAGACCGCCTGGTCGTACGAGGTCGGTTACAAAGCCGATCTGCTCGAGCGTACCCTGCGCACCGACCTCAGCGTCTACTACTACACCTATGAGGACCTGCAAGTGACCGTGCCAGGCGTGGGTGGCGGCATCGTGGTGGACAACGTCGGCAGCGTCGATGGCTGGGGCATCGAAGGCTCGATCCAGTGGATCATCAATGACAACGTCGATCTGTACCTGGCCGGGGCGTGGGCCGACAGCGAAGTGAGCGACGCCGAATCGCTATGCGACGGCGATTCGGCATGCAATGGCGAATCCCTCGCCTACGTTCCGGAATTCTCCGGCTCTGCCGTACTCGAACTGCACCACCCCTACGCCGACGGTCAGCTACGCTACACCGCCGAAGTGTTTGGCCAAAGCGAAACCCACGGTGGACTGCTGGCACTGAGTGAAGCCAAGAACGACGCCTACTACGACCTTACCCTGCGGGCCGGCTACGAGGCGGTCGCCGGCTGGTCGGTGTTCGGCTACGTCGAGAACGTCACCGACGAGATCTACTTCGACGGTGTTGCCGAAGGCAGCGGACCGATCGTCGCGCATTGGTTCGGGCCGAGTCGGGGCCGAACTTTCGGGGTGCGCATGAGTTGGGATTTCTGATGGTGTTCACGCGTCGCAGCTTCATGGCCTCGACTGCGGCGACGCTCGCCGCAGTCGTTGCCTTGCCGCGCTCCGCTCGGGCAGCGCTCGCCGCCGATACACTCAAAGCACTGACCGACTCGGATGTCGTCTACCTCACGCCGCTCAAGCGCTCCGGCGCAGAGAGCACCTGCAAGGCCGAGATCTGGTTCGTCGAGGACAACGGTGCAATCTATCTCGTGACCTCGGCCAGCGCCTGGCGGGCGCGGGCGATCGGCAAAGGGCTCACGCGCGCCCGCATCTGGGTGGGTGAGTTCGGCACCTGGACCGATGCCAAGGACGCATTCCGCGCCGCACCCACCTTCGAAGCGGACGGCAGTGTCGTTGCCACCACCGAAGATCAGGGTCACGTGCTGGCGATCATGGGCGAGAAATACCGCGCCAGCTGGCTGGTTTGGGGGCCGCGATTCCGCAACGGCCTCGCCGACGGCTCGCGCGTCATGTTGCGATACACACCGGTATAAAAGTCATGCCTAGACCATCTGCATCTGACGACCTGCTGTTGCGCGTCAAGAACCTGGCCGACGTTATTCGCGATGGTGGCGATCGCGCGCAATCGATGCGCCGGCTGCCCGACGACACGGTGGATGCGCTGATCGACGCGGGCTTTTTCCGTTTCACCCTGCCGCGCGAACTCGGCGGCGAAGATGCCGACGTGCGCACCACCATCGAAGTGATCGAGGCGATCGCCGCCATCGACGCGAGCGTCGCCTGGAACGTGATGCTCGGCTCCGAGATCAACGCCATGGCGGCCGGCGGCATGCCGGCGGACATCGCCAAGGAGGTCTATCTCGACAATCCGCGGGTCGTCATGTGCGGCGGCGGTGGTCCAGGCACGACGCCATCGAAGGCGGTGGCACAAAAGGACGGCAGCTTTCGCGTCTCGGGCCAGGCAACCTTCATCAGCGGATGCCACAACGCCGAATGGTTCTTTCTGGCCGCGCCAATCTTCGACGGTGATGCGATGCGTACCGGCGCCGATGGCGCACCAGTCGTCAAGCTGTGGTTCATCAACAAGCGTCAGTTCGAAATTCTCGACACATGGGACGTTGCCGGCTTGCGCGGATCTGGCAGTCACGATGTGCGGGTCACCGATGCCATCGTCGATGCGCGGCTGGCGAAAGTTGATCTCATGATTACGCCGGCGCTCCATGACAATCCGGTGTTCCGCATCCCGGTTCCCTTGCGACTGGCCTACAACAAGGCGGCGGTTGCAATCGGCGTCGCCCGCGGCGCAATCGACACCTTGATCGAGATCGCCAACAAGAAAGTGCCGATGATGGCGGTCGCGCCGCTGCGCGAACGTCCCATCGCTCAGCACCGCATCGGCGAAGCCCAGGCAAAGTTGCGCGCGGCACGCGCCTATCTGCTCGAGTCCATGGCCGAGGTGGAGGAAGAGCTGCGGCAAGGCGCGCCGGCACCGAGTGGACCGCTGACGCAGAACGCACGCCTGGCGTGTACCTACGCCGCCAATGCGTCGATGGAAGTGGTCGATGTCGTGCATAACACGGCCGGCACCACGGGCATGCGGATGTACAGCCCGCTCGAGCGCAAGCTGCGCGATGCCCATGGTTGCGCCACCCACCGCTGGGTGTCGCACGCGCTGTATGGCGACCTCGGCCGCATTCTGATGGGCGGCGAACCGGGCCCCGAGTTTGCCGGCACCGGCATGCCTGCGCCGCGTTAGCAGGCGCCCCGATGCACATCGGCATCTCGACGTTCCCCACGGACTACTCGATCGCCGCCGTCACCCTTGCGCGCGCCGCCGAGGACCGCGGTTTCGAGTCGTTGTTCGTGGTCGAACACACGCACATTCCCGCGTCGCGTCGCACGCCCTATCCACCGGGCGGTGACCTGCCAAGCATCTACTGGGAGAGCTACGAGCCGTTCACGTTCCTCGCCCAGGTCGCGGCCGTCACCCAGCATCTGAATATCGGCACGGGCATCTGCCTGGTACCCGAACATCATCCGATCGACCTCGCCAAACGCGTGGCGTCTCTTGATTCGCTGTCGCGCGGTCGGTTCCTGTTTGGCGTCGGCGCCGGCTGGAACGCGGAGGAGCTGGAGAACCACGGCGTCGCGTTCGCCGATCGCTGGGCGGTACTCGAAGAGCACATCAAGGCCATGAAGGCCTGCTGGACGGAAAAGGACGCAGAGTTTCACGGTGAATTCGTCAATTTCGATCCCATCTGGGTCGAACCCAAACCAGCACGCAAACCGCATCCACCGATTCTGATCGGTGCCTCTTCCAAGTGGGCGATCGAGCGCGTGGTCGCGTTCGCCGACGGCTGGCTACCGGTGATGATGCCCGACTTCGATGCGCGCCTCGCGCAGCTCGATGCACTGTGCGATCGGCGCGGCCGCAAGCGCAGCGACATCGACGTGTCGGTGTTCGCCGCGCCGTCAGACAGGCAGGTGCTCGAAGATCTCGCTCACAAGGGCGTCGATCGCGTGATCGCGCTGCTGCCGACACTCGATGAATCCGCATCGCTTGCGTGGCTCGATGCCCAGGCACCGCTCGTCGATTGGGCGCGCGGATTCTGAACAACCTGCACGAGATCCCGGCTCACACGTAGTTTTCGTACACCGGCTCCCACATCGCAGCCGCGACCACTTCGTCGATGTTGCCTGCTACGGGTGCAGCACTACCCTCCTTCACCGCCTGCTCGATGACTGCGACCGCGACGGTACGCGCCGCCGCGCGCAGGCGCGATACGGAAGGAAACAGCAGGCCGCTGTCGACCTCCTGCGCGGTGACACAACCGGTGAGCGAACGGGCGGCAGCCGTGATCATGGCGTCCGTCACCTCGCGCGCGCCGCAGATCAGCGCGCCGAGACCGAGTCCCGGAAAAATGAAGGCGTTGTTGCCCTGGCCGACTTCAATGGTGCGGCCGCCATATTCGACCGGCTCGAACGGACTGCCCGCCGCAACCACCGCGCGTCCATTCGTCCAGGCGATCAAATCCGCCGGTCGCGCCTCGGCGTTGCTGGTTGGATTGGACAGCGGAAAGATCACCGGCCGATCGACCGCCGCGGTGACCGCGCGCGCGGCCGCCTCATCGAAGCTGTTGGCCTGACCAGACGCACCGATGACCACCGTCGGGCGGAACTTCGCGATCACATCCATCAGCGTGCGCGCTTTTGCGTCTCCCAGCTGCGCCGACTGTGCGAGCGCAGCCGGCCAGGCCAGTTCACGCTTGTAGGCGTCCCGCATCGGCACGTCATCGACCAAGAGACCTTTGCTATCGAGCACCGCAACTTGGCGAGTCGGCTCGTTCACACCCACCGACTGCAGACCTTCGCGTAGCTGGCGGGCAATGCCAAGACCAGCCGCGCCCGCGCCGAAGATGAGGACGCGCTCGTCGGCGAGCTTACGGCCAGTGATGCGTCCGGAGGTCACGACGCCGGCCAGCGCGATTGCGCCGGTGCCCTGAATGTCATCGTTGAACGACGGCAGCGTCTTACGAAAGCGATCGAGGATCTTCAGCGCGTTGTCTTTGCGCAGGTCTTCCCACTGCAACAACGCGCCGGGGAACTCGGCCGCGACCGCCGCGACATACTCGGCGACGAGTTCATCGTAGGCCGCGCCCCGCAGCCGCGGTTCACGCCAGCCCAGATACAGCTCGTCAGCCAGCAGCGCTTCGTTGTCGGTGCCGACGTCGAGGCTCACGGGCAACGTCAGCGCCGGATGAATGCCGGCGGCCGCGGTATAGAGCGACAGCTTGCCGATGGATATCGCGATGCCGCCGGCGCCCTGATCGCCAATGCCGAGAATCGATTCGTTGTCGGTGGTGACGAGCAGGCGGATCGTGCGGCCATTCGCGGCTGCCCGCAGCACCGCTGCAATGCGGCCGCGCATGTCGGGCGTGATCCACACCCCACGGCTGCGCTGGAACACGCGGCTGAAGTCCTGGGTCGCCTGCCCGACGGTCGGGGTGTAGATGATTGGCATGAATTCGCGCAGGTGATCGCGCAGAAGTCGGTAGAACAGGTGCTCGTTGCGGTCCTGCAGGGCGGCCAGTGCCACGTATTTGTCAATCGGAGTGGTGGCCCGCGCAATGTTTGCGTAGGTGCGACGGGCCTGGGCACCCATGTCGTTGACCCGCGGCGGCAGCGTGCCTTCGAGGCCGAAGTGTCCACGCTCGGCCGCGGTAAATGCCGACCCCTTATTCAGCAACGGATCCCGCAAGAGTTCAGTGCCGCGTTTGCGGCTCGCAACAGCCGCCATTGCCGGGGGAACGAACGCCATAATCGCCTGCGCATACCACTGAAGATTCCCCAACAATAGTCGAATTGGGGCGCTCTCCGACACGGCCGGCGACAAAACAATGGCTCCCGCGCCGGAATCCGTATAATGCGCGACTGTTTTTCCCGGGCAGTGGCTATGTTTGAGCAAATCGGCGGCCGCCGCATCTGGCTGGTCGCGACGCTTTTCGCGTTGACCGCCTGCGGTGGCGGCGGTAGCAGCGGCAATCAGAACTTTCAGAACATCAAGACCGGCACGATCCGCTTCATTCACGCGGTACCCGACTCCGTGGCTCTGAACATCGCCATCGAACAGACGCCGTTCACTCGGGTCGGATTTGCCAACGCATCGCCGCGCACGCCGATCACAGCGCGCAGACTGCGTATCGATGTGACCTACGCCGACTCGACCGGCGCGAGCGACTTTTTGGTCGAGAAGAGCCACGTCACGGTCCGTGAGGACGAGGATCTGTCCGTCTATCTGACCGGGCCGTTTTCGACCCCCGTCGTGTTGAGTGTGCAGTCCGAACCCCCGGTACTTGCCGCAGGCAGCGCCGAGATCAGCTTCGTGCACGCAGCCACGAGCCAAAACGACATCGAAGTGTTCCTCACCGCGCCCACGACCGACATCGCTTCGGCAACACCTGATGCGACCCTCGATCTGCGCGAGAGCACCGCACCGTCCGAGGTCGCGGCCGGCAGCTATCGCCTGCGCCTGCGCGCCACGGGTTCGAGCACAGTATTGTTCGATTCCGGTACGTTCACGATCACCGATCAGGCGCGCAATGCGTTCGCAATCGTGGACTACTTCGGGCCTGGCACCAGCACCGTGCGGGCATTGCGCATCGACAATGTCGGCGCGTCCGTGTTTCCGACCGAAGCGTTTCCAGTGGGCGTGCGCGTCGCCAACCTCGCCGCCGATACCCCTCGAAGTCGACGCTACGTTGGACGACGGCGTTACCACGTCAGCCATCGACAACGTACCGTTTCCCGGCACCGCCGGCGACGTCACCGGACCGGCAGCGTCCTACGCCACCACGGTCATCGCCGACAACGTGCCCTCGGCCGTCGTGTTCTCGGGCACGCAGAATCTGCAACCGGCGGAGCAGCGCACGCTCGTGGTGCTCGGTACCTCGCTGGGCGGATACCAGAGCCGGTTCATCACCGACATGGTCCGACCGATCGCCGACGAAGCAAGCCTGCGCATCATCCACGGCGCCCCGGTTGCCGCCAGCGTCGACTTCTATCTGGTGGCGGTCGGCACCGACATCGCAACGAGTCTACCGACCTTCACTGCACTGCCGCTTCTGACCAGTGCCGAGATGCTCACCGCACCCGGCAGTTACGATGCGATCTTTACCGCGCCGACCACGAAGGACATCGTCGCCGGGCCGCTCTCGATCACCGTAGCCGCGCGCTCGTTGAACACGTTGTACAGCCACGACGCCATTGGCGGCGGAGCCCCCGCCGCTCTCATCATCTCGCAGGATGCGCCATGACATCGAATCGACTGCTACCCCGCATTGCGATACTCGCCGCAACCGCCCTGCTCGCTGCGTGCGGCGCGGACGACACCGAGCGCGGACCGGAACCGGATACCGTGCCGCGAACCGGTGACCTGCGAATATTGAACGCCATCGTCGATTCCCCCGACCTTTTGGCATTTCGCAGTGGCACCAGCGTCGGCACGGTCCCCTTCTCAACGGTGGTGTCGCTCGACAACTCGATTGTCGCCAACTACCGGATCGATATCGGCTTCCTCGATGCCCAGAACACGTTCGTACCAATCGTCAATGACATGGAAGTGCCGATCTACGAGGACTACGAGCGCACCGTCATGGTGACCGGCACGCTCGCGAACGCTGCCGTCACGGTAATCGCGAACGAAGAATTCCTCTATGGCGAGCGCGGCACACCGGTGCTTGATCCGCAGATTCAGTTCGTGCACGCCGCCGATGGCATCGGGTCGCTCGATTTCCACCTCACTGCGCCCGCCGCAGCGATCACGACACCGAGCGCGACGCTGGACCTGCGCGCCTACAGTCCTATCTCATCCACCGCAGCCGGCGACTATCAGTTGCGCGTGACGCCCGCGGGACAGCCCGGTACCGTACTGTTCGACTCCGGTACCTTCGCTCGAACCTCGACCACACGCGAGACCTACGTGGCGGTCAACTATGTGGGGCCTGGCGGCCCCGGCATCCGCGTTATTCGCATCACCGCCCTAGGCTTTGCTGAATCGTTTCCGGCCGAGGTGTTGAGCGCTGCCGTGCGCTTTGCGAATCTGGTCGCTGATCTACCACTTGCCGACCTCTACTTCGGCGATCCGGCTACCACCGCTGCGATCTTCGAGGACGTGGCGTTTGGTGAGTTCTCGCCCTATCTGACGCTCGCGGGTGGCAACCAGACTGTGCGCGTTACCGCTGCCGACGTCACCAGCCCCGTCATTCATACTCAAGCAATCGGAGTGCTTAGCGGCAACTTTGCGACTTACAACCTGGGCGGCCTCGTGAACCCGGCGAGCATCGTCGGCAACTATGTCCTCGACGACAATCGCATCGTCGGAACGCGTACCCAGGTGCGCTTCTTCAACGCCTCGCCAGCGGCGGGTGTGGTCAACGTCTACCTCCTGGTGCCGGGCCAGACGACCACGGACGTGCTGCCCACGTTCCTGTCCGCGCCGGTGGGTGGCGCCGGGGTGGCGCGGCTGCCGCCGGGGCCCTACGACCTCGTGGTCGAGAATGCTCAGGGCGTAAACCTGTCTGGCCCCGAGCGGGTCGACATACCGAGCGACGATACGCAAATGCTCACCATCACCGACACGGTCGGCGGCGGTGCCCCGTTCGTCGTCAACCTGGCAACGAATCCGTGACCGCGTCAGGAACGCCATTGCAGGTCGGTGGGCTCTTGTATCCCGGATTCGAGATGCTCGACCTGTTCGGACCGCTCGAGATGTTCTCGCTACTAGACAGCGCCCAGGTCGCCATTCACACCGTGGCGACGAGCACTGCGCCGGTTCCCGCAGCCATGGGCAACGGCACGCCCACGGGTCCGAAAGTGGTCGCAGACCATGATTTCGGAAGCGCCCCGCCGCTCGACCTGCTGATCATTCCCGGCGGCTTCGGCACGTTCCAGGCGCTGGAAGACGCATCGCTCCTGGCATACCTGCAACGTCTCGCCAATGCGGGCACCGTCCTCGCATCGGTGTGCACAGGATCCGCTCTGCTCGCCAGGGCCGGACTCCTGGACGGCAGACAAGCCACATCGAACAAGCAGTACTTCGATCTGGTCCGCGCCCAAGGTGAGCGCGTCGACTGGGTGGAAGCCGCGCGCTGGGTCGATGCGGGGCAGTTCGTCACCTCGTCCGGTGTATCGGCAGGCATGGACATGGCGCTTGCGCTGATCGCACGCCTGTTCGACGAAGCCACCGCCAACGCCATTGCCATCGGCGCCGAATACACGCGCCACCTCGATGCCGGCACCGACCCATTCATCGCCCATCTCAACGCGGCGCTGCGCGAAATGGGGGACGGTTGACCTATTTCGTCCGACAATCCTGGTTACCAATTGTCATTCAGCGAAATAGGTCAACTGTCCCCCATTTCTAGGTTCAGGAGCTGCATGTATCAAACCGATCACATCGTGCTTGCCGCGCCGGATCTGGAGGCGGCCAAGGCCGAGTTCGAGGCGCGGACGGGCGTTGCCGCCGTCGACGGCGGACCCCACCAAGGCATGGGCACCCGCAATGCGTTGATCGGCCTCGATGACAGCTGCTATCTCGAGATCATCG
>JBGSQB010000095.1:0-47110 GCA_041738285.1 Pseudomonadales bacterium
GGCGTCGCGGGTGCCGCTGGCGCTGCCCGAGTCGCGGACGGTCAGGCGCACATTGAAGCGAGCGCCGGACGGTGCGTCGAAGGTGTGGCTCAACTGCGCGCCGCTGCCGGCGGCAGTGCCGTCGCCGAAGTCCCACGTAAAGCTCGCAATCGTGCCGTCCGGGTCACTCGAGCTGGAGGCGTCGAAGGTGACGGTCAATGGCGAGGCGCCACTGATCGGGGTGGCAGTGAATGCCGCCGTAGGCGCGATGTTGGGGGCGGGCGCTGGTGTGGTCGATGAACCGCCGCCGCCCCCGCAACCGGACAGCGTCAGACCGAGGACGACCACTGCAGGGGCGAGGCGAGACGGGCGCCGGCATGCGCACGAAGAGATCCGCTTCATGGCTGAATTCTGGCACACGCCTTTGCGCGTGTGTGTGACGCGGTCAGAGTCCGGGCAGGATCAATGGGTTGCAGGCCAAAGAGGCGCGGGAGCTGCCGGGCGCGAAGCCCATCCCGCATTCACGCACGGCGTGGGCCGGAGTGCCTCCTCGGCAGGACATCGGACAGCATCCGATCTGAGCAATAAAAGGGCGTGTCGCCGGCGGGGGCCGACGAAGTCAACTTCAATTCTGGGGGAAGGACACTAGAAAGGGAGGACTGCATTTGAAGTTGGTTGCACGCCGAAAATCGAATCTGGAGCCATTATGTACAGTACAAAATCTCTGTCAAGATTTTTTGTACAGATTTAGTACGATTATTTCGCGACCGCCATCGAGGTCAGTTCTGTGACCGCACCGAGCGCCCGTTCGAGCTGCGCGCGGGCATAGGAAACGTCCTCCCGCAAGCGCTCGTAGGTCGCCGCCTCAGCATCGCCCGCGACGCTGCGCTGGGTGGCGAAATCGCCAAAGGCGTTGAGCTGCGTGATCAACCCGACGAGTTGGCCTGGCGCTTGTCGCTGCTGCCCGCGCGCCTGGGTCGCAATTGCAACGAGCTCGTGATCGGTAAACCGCCGCGGCGCCGTGCGGCCGGCCCGTAGCGGTGAACCGGTTGGCGCCGCACAGCTGCGCATCAGGTCGACCCAGGATATGGGCCAGGCATGAGTGGTGATCCCATGCGCCTGGCAATGGCTGAGTTCGGCGCGCGCGGCGAACTGGTAGATGATGACCCATCGCGCGTCAGGGGCAGCGCCTTGAAGGCGCGCAAACGCGTCCAAATCCAGGGTCGGCAGCTGTACGACGATCACGTCGAGCATCGCGCGCTCGCGTTCGCGACTGTCAGTGAAGTCGTCGATGGACACCCACCGCTGGGCGACTTCCACGGCATCCACGTCGGTGCTGTCCTGTTCCAGCAGCGAAAGGTTCGGACCGATCATCCCCACCTGCGGCAGGCGATGGGCGGCGCGCGGAGTTTGTGTCGGTGCGGAACGCGCGTCGAGCTGAGCCGAAGAAAGCTCAGCCAAGGATGAGATCGGATGGCCCGCATCGATCAGGGCTTTGATCTTCTGCAGCCGTTGCAGCTGAGCATGGCTGTAGAAACGGGTGCGGCCGCTGCGTTCGGCGGGGGCGATCCCATGGCGCCGTTCCCACGCCCGCAAGCACTCCACGCTCACGCCGGTCAGCTTGGCGACGGTGCCGATGCGGTACAGGTCGTCCGCCAAAGACGCCTCGAAACTGTACAAAGGGACCCAGGATTGTACGAGAGTCGGAGACTTTGTCCAGTACATCAGGACAGATCGTCCTGGGGTGGTGAAGGGGGCGTGGCGACAGCACGAACGTGCTGTCTTCGCGGCATTGGGAGGGAGGGGAGAGAGACACCGCGCCACGCCATTGTTTGCCGGCGACCGGGCGGTCGGCCGAAAACGGGGCGCATTCTAAGGACTCACCGCCGCGACGCAAACGCGATCGCCAATTTTTTTGTAACAAGCTGTTTCGTTGACCGCGCCGACACCGGTTCCCTGCGCACCGCCTTTTCCCGACAATGCCACTTCACTATTTTTCTGTGTGCGTGGGGAAGGGATGAAGAACAACGTTGGGCTGTTTCTTACCAAGCGTGCGCACCTGAGCGGCGCCCGCGAGGCCTATGTCGACGGCAATGGCGAGGAGCGCCTGACCTTCGCGCAGTTGAACGCACGGGCGAACCGCCTGGCGAACGCGTTTCGCGGTGCGCGCATCGCCAAGGGCGAGCGTGTGGGACTCCTGCTCATGAACTGCGCGGAGTTCATGGAGGCCTACTTCGCGCTCGGCAAGATCGGCGCAGTGGTGGTGCCGCTCAACTGGCGGCTGGTGCCGGATGAACTCGAGTTCATCCTCAAAGATAGCGGCACGCGTCGATTGATATTCGCAGATGAGTTCCTGAATACGGTCGACGACCTGGCGTCGCGCGGCAACAAGACCGATGTCGGGCAGTGGCTGCAGGTGGAAAACCGCGCGCCGATAGCGCCTTACGCGGTGTCCTACCAGATGTTCAGGGACGCAGCGTCCGATGAAGAGCCGCCGCTCGGCGCCAGCGACGATGACATGCTGTACATCATGTACACCTCGGGGACGACAGGATTACCCAAGGGTGTCGTCCACACGCACAGCACCTCGATGTGGGGCGCGATGACGATCGCCGCGACGACCTATTACCACGAAGCAGATCGCTACCTTGCGTGTCTGCCGATGTTCCACGTCGGTGCCCTCACACCGCTGACCGTGAACGTGTACCGCGGCGCGACCAGTATCGTCATGCGCACCTTCGATCCGACCCGTGCCTGGCAGCTGATTCAAGACGAGAAGATCACCACCGGCCTCGCCGTGCCCGCGATGCTGAACTTCATGCTGCAGGTGCCGAACCTCGAGCGCTTCGACCATTCATCGCTGCGCTGGTGCATGTCCGGCGCAGCGCCGGTGCCCGTACCGCTGATTCAGGCATATGCCGACCGCGGTATCGAGATCCATCAGGTGTATGGGCTGACTGAAAGCTGCGGCCCGGCCTGTCTGATCGATGCCGAACATGCGCTGGTCAAAGTTGGCTCCACCGGCAAGGCGTTCTTCCACACCGACGTTCGTGTCGTCAACGATCGCGGCGATGATTGCGCTGCGGGTGAAGCGGGCGAGGTGTGGGTGCGCGGCGCGCATGTGATGCGCGAATACTGGAACCGTCCCGATGCCACGGCTGAGACACTGGTCGATGGTTGGCTGCGCACGGGTGATGTCGCAGCGGTTGATGCCGATGGCTTCATCTACATTCAGGATCGCATCAAGGACATGATCATCACCGGTGGCGAAAACGTTTACCCGGCCGAGATCGAGAATCTGCTGATGGGACACGAAGGCATACGTGAAGCGGCGGTCATCGGGCAGCCGAGCGAGAAGTGGGGTGAATCACCGCTTGCCATCGTCGTGCGTAAGAATCCGACGCTCACCGAAGCCGACGTGCTCGGTTTTTGTCGCGGCAAGCTGGCTGGATTCAAACAGCCGAAGGCCGTGGTGTTCGTCGATGAAATTCCGCGTAATCCCAGCGGCAAGATCTTGAAGCGCATCCTGCGTGACCAATTTCCCGGTCCGGCCGCAGTCTGATGGAACTCAACGAACTCGAACGACGACTGAAGCCGTTCTGCGCCGCACACTACGACGATGCGACTGCGCGCGTATTCGACGTCACCAAGATGCCGGGTCACGCGGGGTTTGCCTACGGCTTTTCGGTTGAGAGCCAGGGCAACGTGGAGAGTTGGTTCATCCGCTTGCCGCCGCCGAACGTGCAGTGGAAAGGTACGGCCGACGTGTTGCGCCAAGTGGCAGTACTCGATGCGCTGGATGGCACCACGGTCCCGCATTGCAGTGTGAAGTGGTCGGGCGCCGATCCGAAGTGGTTCGGATGTCCCTACTTCGTGGTGCCGAAGCTCGAGGGTGATGTGTTGCGCCTCGGGCCGCTCGAGTGGGGTACGCAGCTCCCCAATGACGTGCTGCGGGGACTTGGGCGCCAGGCCATGACCGCACTTGCGACCGTGCATCGACTCGACTGGCGCACCAAAACGCCATACCTCGGCGAGCCGATCGCGTTCTCCGACGACGTGGTGAGGTGGGATCGCTTCTACGAACGCGCGGCGGAGCCCCAGTGCCTCGCGCTGGTGCCCGAAGTGCGCAAGGCGCTGCTCGAGCACCTGCCGACCGATGCGCCGGTTGGCGTCTTTCACGGCGACTTTCAGACCGCGAACCTGTTCTGCTCCAAGCGCGGCGATCTATTGGCGCTGATCGATTGGGAACTCACCGGGGTCGGCGCGACGCTCAACGACGTCGGCTGGATCACCACCTTCAGTGATCCCAAAGCGTGGCCCACGGGCGATGGCGCGCGGCCGATGTTCCTCGATCCGGACACATTGATCGGGTTCTACGAAGCCGCCTGGGGCGAACGGCTTTCGAACATGAACTGGTTTCGCGCGCTCGCCGCCTACAAGTTCGCGATCATCACCGGCTTCAACTTGAGCCTGCATCGCCGCGGCAAACGCGACGATCCGCTGTGGGAAGTCACGCGCTTCGCGATGGAACCGCTGATGGCTCGTGCCCGCGCCCTGCTCTCGGAAACAGGGAAGAAATAGGGACAGTTGACCTATTTCGCCTTTCCGAGTTCGACGATCACGTTGCGAAATAGGTCAACTGTCCCCTATTTCCGTCAGCGGGCGTCGAGCCAGTATTCGGCCAGGCCGCGAAAGCCGGGGATCGTGCGGTAGGTGTGTCCCCGTGTAGATGCAGTCAGATCGGCGAAACGCTCGAGCAGCGCGATGATGCCTTCCTGAGCTTCGATGCGCGCCAGCGGTGCGCCGAGACAGAAGTGGCGGCCGCCGCCGAAGGACTGATGGTGGGTGTCTTCGCGCTGGATGTCGAATCGATCCGGATCGGGATAGACGCTCGGGTCGCGATTGGCGGATGCGAGTGAGACGTTGACCGACTGCCCCTGTGTAACCGGGCAGCCACCGATCGGCATGTCGCGATTGGCGATCCGGCCCGAGACAGTCACCGGCGAATCGAAGCGCAGCATCTCTTCTACCGCGTTGGCGATCAGATCGGGCTTCGCGCGCAACAGCGCCATCTGCTCGGGGTGATCGACCAGCGCGCGCACGCCATTGCCGATCAGATCGGTTGTGGTGACGTTGCCGGCAATCAACAGCAGGTTGCATTGACTGACGATCTCTTCATCGGTGAAGCGGTCACCGCCTTCGGTCACTATGGTCATAGAGGTGATCAGATCGGACTTCGGCGCTTTGCGACGCTTGGCAATCGCATCCATGAAGAACGCGTCGAGCGCCTCCTGTGCCACGAGCGATCGCTGCGCTTCCTCTTCGCTCCTGAACGGATTGAAGAACGCCGCGACGCTTGCATCCGACCACGCCTTGAAATCGTCACGCCGCGCGGGGTCGATACCGAGCATTTCGGCAATGACGATCACCGGGAACGGCGCAGCGAAGCCCGCCATCAGATCGAAGGCGCACGGCGCGTCATCGACTTGCGCCAGCAGTTCCTCGGCAATAGCGCGTATGCGCGGTCGCTGCGCTTCCACCGCCTTTGGCGTGAACGCCTTGTTGATGAGGCCGCGCACGCGTCTGTGCCCGGGGTCATCCATGAACAGCATGCTGGGCTCACGATCGTCGCGGGCGAGGAACATGCGCTCGAAGGACTCGGGTGCGCCCTTGCGCGGGTCCGACCACATTGCCGGATTCCGCAGCACGCGTTTGACCTCGTCGTGCGAACTGACGAACCAGCGCTTGAACGCTTCGTCACGCATCACCGGCGCACGCTTGCGCACATCCGCGAGCACGGCGTAGGGATCTTCGCGGTAATGTTCATCGAACGGTGTCAGCGCAACGCCGACCGGTACTGGCTTGTCCATATTCAAATCTCCTTTCGATCAGCGCTCATCGTCGGGACACGGCCCGCGTTCGACCTGCACGGTGGAGTGGTCGATGCCGAAGTCGGTCGCCAGCACCTGTTTGATGTGCGTGATCACGTCCTGACTGTTGCTCGTCTCGGCAACGCGCGCATGCAGCGTGAGAATCGGTCGCTCCGACGTCAATGCCCAGGCATGCACATGGTGAATCTCGAGCACGCCTGCAACACGGTCCGCCAAACGCTTGCCGATTTCCTCCAGATCGAGATCCTTTGGAACACCTTCGGCGAGGATGTGTGTCGCTTCGCGCAACACGCGTACCGCGCCGCGCAACAGAATGGCGACCACGACAAAGGCGAGCAGCGGGTCGGCATAGGTCCATCCCGTCAGCAGCACCGTCAGCGTGGCGGTGATGGCGGCAACCGAACCGAGGATGTCGCCCAATACATGCAGTGCCGCACTGCGCACGTTGATGCTGCCGTGCGCATGGGTGTGCAGCATGCGGTAGGCGATGAGGTTGACTACCAATCCGACGCACGCGACGGCGAGCGCGGGACCGGCGAGCAACGCTTCGGGATTGCGCAGCCGACCAAACGCTTCGATGACGATGAATGTGCACAGGCCCAGCAGCAGCAGCCCGTTGACGAAGGCGGCAAGCACCTGAAACCGGTGGTAGCCGTAGGACAGCTTCGCATCGTGTTCGCGCCGGCTCAACCGCACCGCGTACCACGACAGTGCAAGGGCTGATGCGTCAAGGAACATGTGACCGGCATCGGCGATCAGTGTCAGTGCATTGGACAGCCATCCACCGACGGCCTCGACCAACACGAATGAGGCGATCAGAAAGAATGCGCGCTGCAGTGCCCGTTCGTGGTCGCGCTGCTGCACCCCGTGGCTCGGCGAATCACCATCACTCATGAATGCTGCCCATCTCGCAACAAGCGTTTGATCTCCGCGATGCCTGCAAGGCCCTCGCGCTCATCGCCCGCAATCGGCATCAGATTCAATACGCCGCAACCCGCCTCGTAGTAGGGACGCAGCCAGTTTGCGATGACCTCGGGGGTGCCGAACGGGCTGTACTTCTCGAAGCGCGCAAACGGAATGCGATAAAACGCTTCCATGCCCTTGGCCAGGCGTGCCCGGGCGCGCTCGGCGTTGTCGTCGATGCCGACCCACAGCTGAATGCCGTGTTCACGCGGATCACGGCCGTGGGCGCGCGCGGCGGATTCGATCTGATCGACGACGCTCGCAAAGCGCTGCGCCGAACACCAGCTGGCAAGCCAGCCGTCGCCGAATCGCGCGGTACGCTCGATCGCTGCATCCGAGCGGCCACCGATCAGGATGTTCACGGGTGGATTCGGAGCTGGTCTGATCCACGCCTCGTCGAACGTGAAGAACTCACCGTCGTGGCTGAGCTTCTCACCGCCAGCGAGGCCACGCAGTATTTCCAGACATTCGTCGGTACGTCGCCCACGAGTCTTCGGATCCACCGCGCACATCGCGATCTCGTTGCGGTCTTCACCGCCCACGCCTACGCCGAGGGTCAGCTGCCCGGGTGCCGATTCGGCGATGGTGGCCAGTTGCCGCGCGACCGTCACCGGATGACGCAGTGCGAGCAGATAAACGCCAACGATCACGTGAAGTGCGGGGTCGATCGCCGTCAGCGTCGCCGCATTGATCAACCCATCCATCCCAGCACCGACATGAAAGCTGACATGGTCGGCGACGAACACGTGATCTATTTCGCGGCGCAGCACGTCGTCGATGAATTGCCGACGTCGTGCATGCGGCGCTGCGAGAACTGCCGGTGCCGCCACGGTGCCAACGCGCAGCGTGGCTGGTGACGTCATGATTGGCGCAGGTTGCGTACCATGCGAAAGGCAGCCTCGACGCCGTCGTAGTAGCCTTCGATGTAGTCGCGCTCGTGGTAACCGTGATCGCGATAGAACGTGCGAGCGCCGGTGTTGCGCACGCGTACTTCGAGTTCGATGCGCGAGATGCCCGCGGTTCGCGCGGTTTCTTCGAGCCATGCGAGCAGTCGCGATCCGATCTGGCGCCGGCGCGTGCGTGGCAGCACGGCGAGCAGCATCAGGTGCGCGGACTCCATGCCGTAGGTCATGATGCCGAAACCGAGAATGTCGCCATCGCGATGGGTCTGTGGCTGCAGCGGATCGTGCATGCGCAGCGGCTGGCTTCGAGCGCACACCGCTACAGTTTCGGGGTCGGCGATGAGCGCCTTCAGCCGGTGCGGCTGCCAGCGCCAGGGCAGGCCGCGTTCGATGTAGTCCCGTGACATGCGCGCGAGCATCCCTGCTTCCGCGGGCCGCGCCAACCCGAACTCGACGGCGATGGTTTCAGTCATGGTGGCATTATGGCGAGTCCCGTCGCGGGCCGGCAAGCCCGCGCCGGGTCCAGGCACCCAGTTCTCCTTGCAGGTGCATTTGCTGGCCGGCCTCGACGAACGCGAGCGTCGCAACCGGGTCGGCTTCACGTCGGAACCGGTGCGAATCGATGGCGATCAGTCGAATCGACGAATCGCCGCGGCGAAACCACATCTGAGTGTCGCTGCGCGTCACCTTGGCGGACTGCAACCGGCCCGCCTGCCAGTCGGCCAGGCGAAAGCGTGTGACCGTCGGGTAATAGGTGCCCGTGAACCGATCGAGGTCGGCGATGGGCAGAGCTGCGTCCGGCGGCGGTACCGCACGCGGCAGACCGGCGATCAAGTGTTGCTCGACCGCGGTTCGCATCCGTTCGAGGGTGCTGGGCTGGTCGGCATTGATGATCACGAAGTAGGCCCGTCCCGACTCGGGCAACAGGCCATAACGTGATCGATACCCGTCCGCATCGCCGCCATGCGTGTAGAACACGTGCCCAGCGCGCACGGCCGCATAGATGCCGAGTCCATAGCCGAGTGTCAGTCCGACCTTGGCCGCGAGGGTTGTTTCGGCACGCAACATGTGCGGATTCGCTGCCACGCGTATGAGCATGTGTTCCAGAAACTGTCCCATCTGCGCAGGTGTTGCGTTGAGTGCGCCGAAGCCGCGAAACAGCATGTGCCAGTAGGGCAGTTCGGTGACCCCGTCGCTTGCGTAGCCGCGCGCGAGCCGCGCCTGCACAGCCGTTGTTGGCAAGAGGCTCGCTTCCTGCATCTGCATGGGCCTGAGCACCCGCTCATCGACGAAGTCCTCGAACGGTCGACCGGCGAGGCGTTCGATGGCGGCGCTCGTGAGGCCCGCTGCTGCGTTGGTGTAGCTGTGCGCGGTGCCAGGCGGCCATTGGGTGATCAACGGTTCGAGCGCGAGCGCCTTTTCCAGGGTGAGCGGCGCAGGATCGGAATGATCGAAGCCCTTCCACGACAGATCCGCCAAGCCGGCAGTGAGCGCCAGCAGGTGGCCGATGCGGATGGGATGTGTGGTGTGCCATGCGTTCGAAACGATGTTCTTCGAGATGACAGTATCCAGGGGCGTGTCGAGAGAAACCTTGCCATCTGCCACGAGTTCGAGCATCGCAAGTGCTGTGAACGTCTTGGTGATGCTGCCCACGCGAAAGAACGTGTCGGCATCGGCGCGCGGGTGCGCGTCATTGCCGGTCCTGCCCCATGCCGTGGCGGAAACAACGCGGCCCTCATCGACGATGACCAGGCCCACCGCCGGCACGTTGGCCTCGATCGCCATACGGGCGAGCGCTTGTTGCAGATCAGTGACGGCGACACTGGCATGCAGTGATGCAGCGCAAATGAGCGCGGCGGGCCAGGTTATGACAGCTGCGCCCCATCCCGAAACGCCAGGTGCAGCGTTCGGTTGCGAATGCGCCAGCCTTTGTTGGTGCGCACGAAGGAATCCTCATAGTGGCCCACAGCCGCCGGGCCATTGAGCCCCACCGGGCCTCGCTGCAACGACTCGGGACCCTGATGGCGATACAGGGTGAGATAGCAGATGCCACGCGCGGTGCGCTCATCGACCACATCGATGAACACGTTGGTAATCACATGCCGCGAGCGCAACTCGTCTGGTCTCTGTTTGATGGCCGCCTCGATGGCGTCACGCCCCTCGAGCTTCTGACCGATGAAGAGCACGGCATCTTCGGTGAAGACGTTCACGATGTTGTCATAGTCGCGAAAGTCGATCGATCGCGCATACTCGATCGTAAGCGCAGTGCACGCATGCTCGATGGCGGAAACGACGCGCGGGTCCAGTGAGTCAGGCATCGGAGTTGGCAGGGTCCTCGAGTTGACGATTTGCGTGCATGCGGTCGAGCCAGCTTAGCGCAGCCCGGTGCAGTTCGCCGTGGCCGTCTTTGTAACCATAGTAAGCGGATCCTATCGCGTAGCAGGCGCCCCAGAATCGCACCCGCGCCCAATGATCAGCGCTCACCTCGAAACCGGACGCTTGAAAGCCTGCGTGCGCGGCGAGATCCCCGCCCCAGGCCCACAATCCCACATAGTCCGCCAGCGGATCGCCCCAGGCCGCGTCGCCCCAATCGATGATGCCGGTGATCTGCAGGGTTTCTGGGTTCACCAGAATGTGCTCGGCGCCGAGGTCCGCATGGGTGAATCTCGGCACACCGCGAAACGCAGGTGGCGGCCGGTCTAGCAGTCGCTCGCAGGCGATCCTGATAGGGGGCGGTATGCCCCCGGCTGCATCCTTCAGTTCGCGGCGGAAGTCGGGAATCCAGTCGAGCAGTTCATCGCGCATGCGTTGTGGCGGCTGCGGCGCCAGACGATGCAAGCGGCCGAGGAACGCTCCGAGCGCCTCACCGACGCGTTGCACGTTGTCTGCTGGGGCCCTGAAGAGCGCCTCTCCTTTTAAGAACGGATAGGCCGCGTAGGCGGTCGGATACGCCTTCGAGCGCTGCACGTGGTGGCTGTAGCGCGGGATTGGTAGCGTGTCTGCGAGATCTGGTCCGAGCGCATTGAGATGACGCAGTTCGCGGAGCAGTCCGCGCGCGCTCTGATACCGCTTTGGAAAGCGAAATACCCAGGTCTCGTTCACCAGATAGGTGCAGTAGTCCCAGCCTTCGCCGAGCGCTCGCGCGGTCGCGGGGGCGAGTTCCGGGAGATCCTCGGTGATGATGTTGCTGATTTCCTCGACCGTGCGCGGGAATCGGTTGTGCCAGGGCAGTGAGTGCATTCGCGATCATTTCCTCGTGAGCGATGGCTTGGGGTATCGTTGACTCTTCCTCTACGAAGCCGGAAGTCGAGTATGAGCTACGAACGCGTGTCGCTTGAGTTCAAAGATAAAGTGGCTGTCCTCAAATTCAACCACCCCGAAGTGCTCAATGCGATCGGCGGCAAGATGCTGGGCGAACTCAGCGCGGCCGTGCGGGAAGTGGCCGATCCGAACAACGGGGCGCGATGTCTGCTTTTGACCGGAGAAGGGCGCGCGTTCTGTTCCGGTGCAAACCTCGCTGATGACAGCCGGCCCGCCTCCAGCCAGGGCGCGGGCGATGGACTGCGATCCACCTACCATCCGCTGCTGCTGACGCTGCGCGATCTCGATATGCCGATGGTATCGGCAGTCAACGGCGCCGCAGCGGGTGTAGGCATGAGCTTTGCGCTGATGGCAGACATCGTGTGTGCATCCAAGAGCGCCTTCTTTCTGCAGGCATTCGCTCGCATCGGGCTCATTCCCGACGGTGGCGCAACGTTTCTGTTGCCGCGCTTGGTCGGTTGGGGCCGCGCCATGGAACTCGCCATGCTCGCGGAACGTCTGCCTGCGACCCAGGCCATGGAGTGGGGCCTCATCAACCGACTCTACGAAGACAACCCGGCGCTGCTCGATGGCGCGATGGGGATTGCGCGTCAGCTTGCCAATGGACCCAGATCGCTCACGCTCATCCGCCGTGCGTACTGGGAGTCCTCACGCAACTCCTACGAGCAGCAACTCGATCTCGAAGCGCAGCTGCAGAATCAGGCATCGCGCTCGGATGATTTCAAGGAAGGGGTGGCGGCATTTCTCACCAAGCGGCCCGCAGATTTCAAAGGCAAGTAAAGGAGACCGCGATGTCGCTGAATGGAAAGGTCGCGCTGGTCACGGGGTCCGGCCGGGGTGTCGGTCGCGCGATCGCGATTGCGTTGGCCGAAGACGGCGCCGATGTGGCGGTGAACTACCGCCGGGAAGAAGACGCGGCGATGGAAACGGTCGCCGCGATCGAAAAGCTCGGCCGCCGTGCCAGGGCGTTTCAGGCATCCGTGGACGACTTCGAACAAGACCGGGAGATGGTCGCGGAGATCGCGGCGAGCCTCGGCCCCGTTGGTATTCTTGTGAACAACGCAGGTATCGCCAGCCGCGGCCAATCGGTTGCCGATACTGACCCGGCCGAAATGGCGCGGGTGGTGGGTGTGCATGCATTCGCGCCTCACTATCTGTCGAAGCTCGTCATCCCCAAGATGCGCACCCTCGGCCGCGGCGACATCATCATGATCTCGAGCGTTGCGACACGGAGCCTCGGTGGCTTCGGCGCGCCGTACAACATGGGCAAGTGCGCCATGGAGGCGCTTGCGTTCACGCTCGCGAAGGAAGAGCGGCCTCACGGCATTCGCGTCAACATCGTGGCCCCGGGCCTGGTGGAAACCGAAATGGGACGACGTCTGATGAAAGCGACCGCGGGCGTCGGCGACCTGCGCGAACTCGACAAGGTCATGCCCTTTGGTCGTGTCTGCCAGCCGGAAGATGTCGCCAACGTGGTGCGCTTTTTCGTGTCGGATCAGAACTCCTACCTGACCGGCGAGCGCGTCTATTGCGACGGCGGTGGTCAGCAGGCCCTGCGTGTGTGAGGTATAGCCATGAAGACGCCGGCTGAGTGCATCGAACCGCTCGACAGCACCAAGACCTTCGCGGTGTTGAGCGCAGAGCAGAACGCGATCCCCATCGATGTCACGGACACGTTCTGGAGTGATCTGGAATCACACTTCGGCGATTTTCGCGGCGCGAGCCTCGTGTCCGGCTATCGCTTCACGGAAGACTGGCCGACCTGGGAGATCCATCCCGCGGGGGATGAGCTCGTCGTGCTCGTGGCGGGGCGTGCCGAGTTTGTGCTCGATCTGGGCGAACAGGAAAGCCGGGTCGTTCTCGACACGCCGGGTCAGTACGTGATCGTGCCGAAGGGCATATGGCATACCGCGAACATTGCGGAATCAGCGCAGATGTTCTTCGTGACACCGGGGGAGGGGACGGAGAACAAGGCGAGGTAGCGCCAAGCCGTGGGAGCGGGCTTGCCCGCGAACGGTAGTCATTCGCGGCATTCGCGCCCAAGGGCGCTCCCACAGTCTTGGTCCGACTTTGACCAGCCGATGTGATCGCCGATCGTGATCGAGCGCGCATCCGCCGCGAGCGCCGCAACATCATCACCCGTCAGTGAATTCAAGAACGCGATCAAGTCTGCACGTTCGATAGGCGTCATCGGAACGACTCGAATCAACGGATCGAGCCCGTCGTGCGGCACACCGCCCTGCGCGTAGTGATCGAGCACCGCATGGAGCGTCGGCAGACTGCCGTCGTGCATGTAGGGCGCGGTCAGCGCGATGTTGCGCAGACTCGGAGTTGCGTACTTCCAGCGATCACTGGGTTCCCGGGTCACCTCGTAGCGACCGAGGTCGCCGGGCAACGGCACGTGCTGTGGTTGAGCGAGTTCAACGAATGTGCCCGGTGCCAACTGCAGGTGCGTCACAGTTTCAGCACGCTGCATGGTTGCACCGTAGCCGATGCCGGTGTCGTGAAACAGCCCATCGCTGAACAGCGCGTGGTCGGCGTTCACCGTGTGGCAGTTGATGCAGCCGACACGTTGAAACACCGCAAACCCGCGTTGCGCATCGGTTGTCAGCGCGTTTGCATCAGATGCGAAGTGCCAGCGGTCGAAAGGTGAGTTGCCGGACAGGAGTCCGCGCTGATAGGCCGCGAGCGCGGCACCGAGCGTCTCGACGCCCAGCGGTCGATCGAACGCCGCTTCGAACGCGACTGCGTAGTCCGGCATCGATGCCAGACGCGCGAGCAGGTGGCCGATCGATACGTTGGCCATCTCATTCGCCGCCAGAAGGGGCGAGAGGATCTGCAGTTCGAGCGACGTTTCGCGGCCATCGTGAAACAATGACGTGCGATACGCGGCGTTGTACAGCGACGGTGCGTTGCGTCGCACCGACTTGCCCTCGAAGCCGACCGGCGTGCGCTGCTCCTGCTGGGTGAAGCCTTGTTCGGGAATGTGGCACATGCCGCACGACAGCGTGCCGTTGAACGACAGCCGTCGATCGAAGAAGAGGCGTCTGCCCAGGTCGATCTGCGCGGATGTTGGAATGGGTGTTTCGAGTTTCGGCAGGCCCAATGGCGGCTTGCGCATCCGCTGGGCGAGATCAAGGGCTGACGAAGTCTCGGCCTCGATTGCCCGCGATGCGGTCTGATAGGTTCGTTGGTCATACCCGGTTCGGTCATCGCCCGGACTGATCGCCGCCGCGGCCGAGATCGGAAGCGATAGTGCTACGACCAACAATACCCAGTTCATCCAACTTCAAATCCGCCCACAGGGGTGTAGGATCATACGTCCGCGAAGGACTGGAGGAGACTGTTCATGAACATGAGAATCGCTGCAGTGGTCGGGCTGATCGTGTGTCTTGCGTTCGCCGTGCGAGTGTCCGCCGATGAAACCTGCATGTCGCCTTACATGGCGAAGATCGTCGGCCAGGAGGATTTCGTCTACGTCTGGACACTCGGCGTCGAAGGGCTTGGTGACGGCCAGGACAAACTCGTCACGGTCGATGTGAATCCGAAGTCGGCCACCTACGGTACCGTCGTGCACTCGCTGTCCGTGGGCGGGCGCAACGAAGCGCACCACTCGGGTCTCACGGACGATCGTCGCTTTCTGTGGGCATCGGGACTCGATACGAGTCGCATCTTCATCTTCGACATTCACACGGATCCTGCGCAGCCGCGCCTTGCCCGTACGATCGATGACTTCGCGGCAAAGAGCGGCGGTGTGGTGGGGCCGCATACAAGCTACGCGCTCGCCGGCCGCATGATGCTGACTGGACTCTCGAACAATCGCGATCACGGTGGCCGCACGGCGATGGTCGAGTACACCAACGACGGTGATTACATCGCGACACATTGGATGCCGACGGACGATGATCTGCGCGGCGCAGTGAAGTCGGGCAGTTTTGCCGACGGCTACGGCTACGACGTCCGCGCACTGCCACGTCGCAACGTGATGGTGACGTCGTCGTTCACCGGCTGGAACAACTACATGCGCAATCTCGGCGAGTTGATGGCAGATGCCGAGGCCATGAAACGTTTCGGCAATACCGTGGTGGTTTGGGATCTGCATGCGCGCACGCCGAAGAAGATCCTCGATGTACCCGGCGCTCCGCTAGAACTGCGCTGCGCCTGGGGCGCCAAGAACAACTACTGCTTCACCTCCACGGCCCTGACTTCGAAGATCTGGCTGATCTACGAAGACGACGCGGGTGAGTGGCAAGCGAAGGCGGTTGCTGACATCGCCGATGCGTCGAAGATTCCGTTGCCCGTGGACATCTCCATCGCAGCGGATGACGACTATCTGTGGGTCGATACCTGGAACGACGGCACTGTGCGCCTGTTCGACATTCGCGACCCGCATGCGCCCAAGCAAGCACTGGAGCAGAAGATCGGTGAGCAGCTCAACATGGTGTCCCAGAGCTGGGACGGCAAGCGCGTGTACTTCACCTCATCGCTGCTCGCCAACTGGGACAAGACCGCGTCCACCGGTGGCGACGTTCAGTATTTCAAGCTGTATGGCTGGGATGGCAAGGCGCTCGAGCACCGCTTCTCGATCGACTTCGTCAAAGCGAAGCTCGGGCTGCCCCACCAGATGCGCTTTGGTGCGTACGCGCTGTATGGTAAGACCAAACCCGCGACGGTGGCGCAGAACTGACAGTGCCGCGCGTCTGGCTGTGGCTCGCGCTTGCGTTGCCCGGGCTTGCCGTCGGCAGCGAGGCGCACGTGCATCCGACGCCGACGGTGCTCGCGCCCGGTTACTTCGATCTCGACTTCGCGCCACCGACGGTTGGCAGCTACGTGCTGCCGACCGTGCGCGGGGCAGTCGATGGTCAAGTGCTGGATGAGTCCGGCAAGCCGCGCATGCTGCATGAGTTCCTGGGTGACAAGGTGGTGGTGCTCAGCTTCATCTTCACCACCTGCAGCGACGTCAACGGCTGTCCGCTCGCAAGCTATGTGTTGAAGCGCGTGCAGGACCGCGTGCTGGAAATACCGGCGCTGGCAGACAGCGTGCGCCTCGTGTCCCTGAGCTTCGATGAGATCTACGACACACCCACAGTGATGGCCGCCTACGGTAAACGCCTGCGTGCGCAAGGGTTCGATTGGGTGTTTCTCGCACCCCGATCGCAGGAAACGCTTGCCCCGGTGCTTGCGGGATACGATCAGTGGGTGCAGCGCGACGTCGATGCCGACGGTAAGCCGCTCGCCAGCTTCTCACACATCCTGCGGGTGCTGCTGATCGATCGCGCCAAGCGTGTCCGCAATGTGTACAGCGTTTCCTATCTGCACGCCGACACGGTGCTCAATGATGTGCGCACGGTGCTGGCTGACTAAGCGAGTAGAGCCTCTACGTGCACGGCCGCGGATCGGGTGAGCGATCGTAAGTCATAGCCGCCTTCGAGCGTCGAGACGATGCGCCCCTCCGCGTGATCGTTTGCGAGCGCTACGATCAGGCTCGTAATCCAGCGGAAGTCTGCTTCCAGGAGATTGAATCCACCGAGTGGATCATCCCGATGGCCGTCGAAACCTGCGGACACCAGAATCAGTTCCGGCCGGTGGTTCTCGATCGCCGGAATCCAGTCGCGCTCTATTGCGTTGCGGAATGCCGACTCGGCGGTCCCTGCAGGCAATGGCGTATTGACGATGTTTGGTGCCTTCACGTCGAACAACCGATGTGGGTAGTGCGGGTGCTGAAAGCTCGAACACACCAGAACCTCGGGGCGGTCGCGAAAGATGTCGACAGTGCCGTTGCCGTGATGCACGTCGAAGTCGAGGATTGCGACCCGTTCGACCTGAGTTAACGCAGCTGCCGCGCCCACCGCGACGTTGTTGAACACGCAGAACCCCATGGCCTGATCGTGCTCGGCGTGATGCCCGGGTGGGCGAACTGCGCAGAACGCGCGCTGCGTGTCACCACCGAGGGCGGCTTTGACGGCATCCACCACCGCGCCCGCTGCAAGTTCTGCGGCGGTCAGGGTCATTGGGCCCATGGCCGTGTCGGCATCGAGGGCAATCAGTCCCGATCGCGGCGCGCTCGCATAGATATGACGCAGGTAGCCCGCATCGTGAGCAGATTCAAGATCCGTCGCCGATGCCGGCGTCGGTGAATGCCAGCTGACCTGCTTGGCGAGGCCGGTCGCTTCGAAATGCGCGAGCAGCGCGCGCAGGCGATCGGGCCGCTCGGGATGACCTGCGTGCATTTCGTGGGCGAGGTAGTCGGGGTGGGTATAGATCTGCACGGGGACAGTTTCGCTGTTTCGAGATACAGCGTACCGGGAATCAATGGCGCAGCGTAACTGTCCCCTTGATGGTAGCCGGGACAGTTACCCTGTTTCGACTCGCAGGCCGCGTTGTCGCGGTTGCTGGCGCGAAACAGGGGTAACTGTCCCTACCCGGCCTCCCGCCGCCGCTCCTGATGCGCGATCAGCAGCGCCGTGAAGTCAGCCGCGCTGAGTGCCTCGGCGAACAGAAATCCCTGAGCCGCATCGCAGCCGAGATTCTGCGCCGCCTGGCGCTGAGCTTCGGTCTCGATGCCCATGGCAATCGTGCGAACACCGAGATGACGACCGAGCGCCGCGAGTTCACCGACCAGCGCTGCCGTCGCGGGTTCGGCCAATCGCTCGATGATCGAGCGGTCGACTTTCCAGCTCGACAGGGGCAGAGCGCCGATGGCACTGGGATCGATCAGATCGGTGCCGAGTCGGTCGATGCAGAAGCTGACACCGAGATCCAGCAAATCACCGAGGGCGTGCGAGTGCGCATCGAGCGCATGTGGCAGGTCGGGGGCGGCGATTTCCAGTTCGAGGTCGCTGCCGTCGAGACGGTAACGATCGAGGGCGTCCATTACCGAGCCGGAGAACGTCGAATCGAGCTGGGCGGGGGATAAGTTGATGGCCAGACGTGCGCCCGCCGGCCACAGCTTGCGCCATTCCGCGAGATGCCACAGTGCGCGTTTGACCACGAAGTCGCCGACCCGCGTCATCTCACCGCGGGCTTCGGCGTTGGCGATCACCGCCTCTGCTCGCAGGCCCGGTACTTCCAGGCCGTGCCAGCGCAGCAGCGCTTCGGCGCCGATCAGCTTACTGCCGTCGATGCTCCACAGCGGCTGAAAATGAAGTTTGAAATCGTCGAGGCGTGGCGGCTCCGGCCGCAGGTGCACGATTTCCGATCCTTGCCGTGGTGTGAGTGAGTCGCGCAGCGCCACCGCCATGGCGAGATTCGCGGCGCTGAGCAAGGCGCGACGCAGTTCGACCGCGAGTTCGCCGTTGGCCGCGGTGCGCGCCACATGCAGGACATGTTGGGGTGGGTGATCCGTCAGCCAGACCCGCGCAATGCTGTCGATGCCTGGCAGTTCGGGCAGTTCGTCGCCAACAATGAGCAGCACATCGAAGTCCTGGCTCTGGTTTGCGAGCTGTTCGGTCAGCTCATCGACGGTTCTGCAGCGCCATGTCTGGGCGACGTCGTCGAGTAGACTCGACAGACCATCGATTGTTGTGCGCGACGCGCACAGTACGGCCACCTTGAGGGATAGGGGTTTCATCCCCCTAAGCTATCGGCTCGGTTGGGAAAATCCTTTAACCGCGTCGCATTACCGGCTCGCCGGAGTCAGTGACAACTCGACGCCGCGGTGATCGCGCCGCACGCTGAAGACGTCGCCCAACCTGGCGAGGTGGGGGCTCTTCACGGCCGCCTCTCCGTTGACAAGCTCGAGGTCGATGGCGCGCACCTGCAGCAGCACATGGGTCAGCAGCATGGCGAGCGCTTGCCAGCCGGCGTCGGTGATGGATTCGGCGATGGTGATGCGGCGCCCCCAACTCTCCAGCACGACGACGAGTTCGCCCTTCGCAAAGGCCAGATAGTTGCCTGGCCGACGATGGGGCAATGCAAGACCCGGCCAATCGAGTGACAAACCGCACGGCGCGACCGGATCGCTTGCGCTCACCCACCACGCGGAAGGCGTGGATGGCTGCGCATCCGCCATCAACCTGCGAATGGCGCCGGGCAGGGCGAATTGTGGGCCCGACAGGCCCATGAAGAAGAGCCCGGTGGTCACTTCGCCTGCGAGTTCCATCACGCGCAGTGCGCGAAAGACGGCAGCCCAACGAAATGTACCGGTTTCCCGATTGGCGATCTCGCGGCAGACGAAGCCGTAGCGGTCGAGCAGCATGCGGGCATACTGCTTCGCATCTTCCAGGGCAGACAGTGGATCGTCCTGAGGCGCGCCGATGGCGTTGAGAAACCAGTTGCCGGTAAACGTTGCGGCATTCGCGCGCGGCCGCCGGCGCAGTCCCGATCCGAGCGGCTGAGCAGGTGGGAGCACATCGAACTTGCGCAGCAGTCCCTGCCGCAGTGGCGCAATGCTGTCCGCGCTGACAGTGCCTTGCCACACGGCGGACCAGAACGACTCGTTGAAGGTGCGCAGGTCATCGCCAGTCGCGTCGGCGAGCGTGAGATACGTGTACCGCGCGCTCGGGTCGCGAAACGCGGTCGCGATCGACGCGGGCGCGGTGCCGCCATCGGAGGCCATGAGTTCGGCATCTTCGAGCGGACACACAGTGAGCGTCTCCAACCCGCGTCCTATCCAGGCGTAGCCGTTGGCAGCGAAGGCATCATCGATCATATGATCGTGATAGCCGGTGTGTCGCGCCTGCATCAGATCGTCGAGCCACACCGGCAGCGATGCGGTGAAACCCCGCAGTCGCTCGAGACTTTCGAACACAGCGCCCATCGACGCGGGTCCAGCAAGGCCGTGCCAGCTGGCGAGGAACCCCGGCAGCGCCGTGCATGGCTTTGGATCCAACACGACGCGCGCGGCGGCGCGCTGCATGCGCAGCAGAATCTCGACGTTGTCTGCATCGCAGTAGTAGATCCGCTCCTCCTCGAGCATGAGCGGGCCCATCACGAGCGCGCCGTCATCCACCAACGCGTTCAGCACTTCGACGCCGATCGCCGTGGGGAAAAGGGCGCGGATCGATTCGAGTGACAGGGGTCCATGAAAACCCAGCAGCCCGGCAGCGATGTCGGCGATGTCGCGGGGATCATCCAGCAGCACCAGGTCCTCGCGTGCCTCACCGAAGAGGTGCTGCGCGATATGACGCGCCTGTTCGGGATGGCACGCCCAGCGTCGTTCGCCCTCCATCAGCCATACCGGGGCGCCGTTCTCGGGCAAGCCCGCCGCGACAAGATGACTCGCGATGACGTCCCACTCCGATTCACCAATCAACGTGCGTTCCTTGAGCCATTCACCGAGATCCGCTGCGTCGAGCACTTCGTAGCCGGGTGCGAGGCGTCGCCGCTTGTTCTCGAACTCGGCTACCACCGCGGGTTTCAGGCGCGGTCGCAGGGATTCGTTGCGCACCGCGGCGGCGATGAGGTCATCGGACAGCGCGCTGGGGCCCGCGACTTCCGGACTGTCGTCGGCGTACATATAGGTACTGGTGATCTGTCCCCATGCGATGTTCGATGCAAACGGAGATGGGCTCACCGTCTGCACGCGCGTCACTGCGATCTCGCCGCTGCGCAGCGCCGCAAGTGACTCATGCAGCGCTTGCAGATCGAATTCGTCGGACAGGCAGGTACGCCAGGTTTCCAGCAGGACGGGGAAGTCGCCATAGCTCGATACGGCGGCCATGAGCTTTTTCGCCTGCATGCGGCTCATCCACAGCGGCAGGCGGCTGTTGAAGCGCGACTTGCTGAGGAGCAGTGCGCGGCCGGCACATTCGCGAAAGCGCGCGCCGAAAAACCCGGAGGACTCGAGCGCGGCGCGCAGGTGACGTTCGATCGCGGTGACGTCGAGCTGATCGAGAATGGTCTCGATCGACAACGGCCCCGGAGTCTGTATGGCTATGGCATCGTCGGTGGCGAAGATCTCGCAGGGGTAGGGTGACTCGGCGTTGATGGCAGCCCCGAGCACGAGCGCAAGTGGTCGATTGACGCGCCCGCCCCACAGCGTGTGCAGCACCGTCTGCTGCTCGAGTACCGAACCTCGATAGCCGCCGGGACCCGATGCGATCTCCTCGATGAGCACGTGGTGGCGATGCGGCAGCGCGGCGCCGGTGTGCTCGCGCTGCCGCGCGAGGTAGGTAGCAAGTTCGTCCGCCGCGGTTTCGTCGAAGTGGTGCGTCGCCTGTAATGCGTCGACGAAACGCGACTCATCGCGCGACGCAAGGTGCGCGTCCGCAGCCTCTAGGAATGAACCAATGCGTGTGGAGTAGTGAAAGCTGCGGCCGCTGCCATCCGAACGCCAGAAAGGCGGTGCGTCGGCAGTGGACTTGGCGGGCCGCACCAGCACGTCGTTGTGAGTGATGCGCGCCACCTGCCACTGCTGACTGCCAAGGGAAAACACCTGGCCGATGGTTGCTTCCCAGACGAACTCCTCGTCCAGCTCACCGATGCGCGCTCCGGAATCGACGTGGCGCAGCTGGAAGTAGCCCCGATCAGGAATCGTTCCACCCGAGCTGTAAAGCGCAAGCGTTGCGCCCTTCGTCGCACGCGCGGTACCTGCGATGCGATCGAAGGTGATGCGTGGCTTCAAGTCGCGCACGCGGCTGCCCGCGTAGCGTCCGGCAAGCATCTCCAGGACCAGATCGAACTGATCGCGCGGTAACGCGTGGTAGGTGTAGCTGCGGCAGAGCAAACCGAACAGGTTGTCGATGCACCAGGTTTCGCTCGACGTGAATGCAACGATGACCTGTGCCAGTACATCGAGTGCGTTCTCGATGGGCTTCGTCGGCTCGATGTCGCGTTGGTCGATTGCGTGCGCCAGCGCCGCGGCCTCGACGAAGTCGTGGGCGTGAGTAGGGTAGAGGCGGCCACGACTCGTCTCGCCCACGCTGTGCCCGGCGCGACCGATGCGTTGCAATGCGGAGGCGATGGAGCGCGGCGATTGAATCAGCACTACTTCATCGAGATGGCCGATGTCGATGCCCATCTCGAGGCTCGTGGTGGCGACGATCGCCTTCATGTCGCCACGTTTGAGCCGCGCCTCCACTTCCGTGCGGATGTCGCGTGCCAGTGAACCGTGATGGGAGTAAGCGAGCGGCTCCGCCGCGCCATGGTTGATCTTCGACGTGAGCCGCTCGGCCAGACGCCGGCTATTGGTGAAAAACAAAGTCGATGTATTGGCAGCAATGCGTTCGCGAAAGGAATCCGACAGCGGCACCCAGATCTTCTCGCCGGCGGCGATGCGATCACGCACGACTGCGGGAAACGACACCCGAAAGTCGATCTGTTTCGAGTCATCACCGCGCACGATGGTGACGTCGCGCGGTCGGTGGTTTTCATCGAAGCCACCGACAAACGTAGCGACGGACTCGAGCGGGTGCACCGTGGCCGACAGGGCGATGCGCTGGAAATCTCCGCACAAGAGTGCGAGCCGCTCGAGGGCGGCGACGAGCACCACACCGCGGCGGTTGTCGACCACGGAGTGAATCTCATCGACGATGACAGTATCGATCTGCATCAACGTCTGGCGTGCTCGCACCGATGTCAGCATCAACAGCAGGCTCTCGGGTGTAGTGACGAGAATCTCCGGTGGCTTGCGCAGCAGTCGCTGCCGCTCATCTTGCGGTGTGTCTCCGGACCGGGTCGCGACGCGTACGACAGGGTAGGTCTCGCCGCGCGCGGCGAACGTGGTACGAAGCCCTTCCAGCGGGGCGATGAGGTTGCGCTGAATGTCGTTGTTCAGAGCCTTCAGTGGCGAGATGTACAGAACGCGCGTTGCATTGCAGGCAAGCGCGCCGGTGGCGAAGCTATCCAGCGCCGACAGAAATGCCGTGAGCGTCTTGCCGCTGCCGGTAGGCGCTGTGATGAGCGCGTGCGCGCCAGATCGGATGACCGGCCAGCTGCGCCGTTGCACGTCCGTTGGCGCGGCGTAAGTGGATTCGAACCAGGCACGCACCCCGGGATGAAAATCCGAGAGTGCGACTCCCCCGTTGCTCATGGTGACCCTGGAGTACACTTTCGCCCCGAGTATAAACGCAGGTCCTCCATGGCATCGCGAGATCTCGACTGGCCGCACGTGCTCGCGCCCGGCATGCGGGTCTTTCTGTCGGGTAGCAGCAACGAACCGGCCGGCTTCTTTGAAGCACTCGCGGCATCGCCCGAGTGTGCCGCAGGCGTCACCTTCGTCCAGTTCCCGCTCGCCGGACTCAACAGCACCGATCTTTCTTCATTGCATCCAGACGCGCGAGTCGAGTGTTTTTTCGCAACGCCGGCACTGCGCGATGGTATGGCCGCGGGGCGCGTTAGATTCATGCCGATGCAGATGCGCGCGGTCTACGCATATCTGGCGGGTCAACATTTCGACGTCGTACTCACCCAGGCCGCGCGTGATCGCGACGGCGTCCTGCGCTACGGGCCGAATGTGGACTTCTTGGGTGCTGCATTGCGCAACGCGAGTGCCCTAGGTGTCGAGATCAATGAACAGATCGTCGCCCCGCTTGGCTTGCCCCGGTTGCCGGAGGCGAGAGTCGACTTCTCGATCACGACGAACCGTCCCTTCGCAGCGCTCGCACCGGCGGTGCTCGATGAAGCGGCGCGCGCCATCGGTCGGCATGTGCGGGATCTGGTACGCGATGGGGACTGCATTCAAACGGGCATCGGGGCGATTCCCGCGGCGATTCTCGGCGCGCTCGTCGATCGTAACGATCTCGGTATGCACTCGGGTCTGATCGACGATGCGGGATTCGCGCTTATCGAAAAGGGCGTGATGACGGGCGTACGTAAGCCCATCGACGCGCGGCTTCACGTTGCCGGCGCGGTACTGGGTTCGAAGGCTCTACTCGAAGGGCTGCGCGATCGCCGCGATGTGGTGTTCCGGGGTGCCGACTACACCCATGAGGTCGGTGTCATTCGTCAGTTGCCGAACTTCGTTTCCATCAACTCGGCGGTAGAGGTCGATCTGTTCGGTCAGGTCAATGCGGAGTTCGCCGCTGGCAGACAGATCTCCGGCACAGGGGGATCGGTCGATTTCATGCGCGCGGCCAAGTCATCTTCAGGTGGTCGATCGATCGTTGCGATGAATGCCACCGCAAAGGGCGGCGCCGTCTCGAGAATCGTGCCGCGGGTGGAGCTGGTAACGGCACTGCGAACCGATGTCGATATCGTCGTCACCGAGCATGGCGTTGCTCAACTCGGGCATGCCGACGTCGATGCGCGTGCGCGCGCGCTGATCGAAATTGCCTCCCCCGAGTTTCGCGACGAGCTTCGCGCAGCGTGGTCGAGGTGAGATGTGCGTCACAACCTGCAGGTGTTTAGCGCTTGGTCCTGCGGCCGCCGCGACGCCGCCTATACTCAAGTGGCACGAGAATCGCAGCGTCTATGGCGAGGCGAGTTTGCGACGGGAAATTGGCACGGAACGCTGACCCGGCGCGTCGTAAAACGACACAGGAGGCGCGTAATGGACTACGTAGGGTTGGATCCGACAGTGGGTCTGGAATGTACGAGCTGCCGGCACATCGTGCGGTTGCCATACAGCGAGCTGCTCGACAAGGTGCTCGACCAGGTGCCGATGTGCTGTGACGGCTGCGGCCGGCCCATCGAACACGACTGGACCACGGTCAACATCGTGCAGAACATCATCCGCCGCCGCATGCGTGAAGCGCATCGCGCCGACACCGCCCGCTTCGCGCCCAGCGTTGTACGCTAGGGACAGTATCACTTGTTCAGGTTCGGTCGAACCTGAACAAGTAAACTGTCCCCTTATTCAGGTTCGAGGGTCGTCAGGAGGAAGGCGTACTCCTCGGCGACTTCGCGCAGATACTCATTGCGGCCCGACTTGCCGCCGTGACCCGCTTCCATGTTCACTTTCAGCAACAGCTCGTTGATGTCGGTCTTTTCGTGACGCAGCTTCGCCACGTACTTGGCTGCTTCCCAGTAGGTCACGCGCGGATCGTTGAGCCCAGCGGTGACGAGCATCGGTGGATAAGTCTGCTGCCTGATCTGATCGTAGGGTGACCAACTGCGGATGTGGTCGAACGCGGCGCGATCGGTGATCGGATTGCCCCATTCCGGCCATTCGAGCTGGGTCAACGGCAGGTCTTCGCTCAGCATCGTGTTGAGTGCATCGACGAACGGTACCTGGACAACTGCCGCACCCCACAACTCGGGTGCCGCGTTGACCACGGCGCCGATCAACGTGCCGCCCGCGCTGCCGCCCATGATTGCAATGCGTCCTGCGCGGCTGAAACCCTGCTCGATCAGCGCGTTGGCGACGTCGATGAAATCGTTGAACGTGTTGGTGCGTTTGGAGAGTTTACCGTCCTCATACCAGCTGCGCCCGAGTTCGTCGCCGCCGCGCACATGCGCAATCGCATACGCGTAACCGCGATCGAGCAGCGACAACCGCGCGGATGAGAAGTACGGGGTCATCGCTTCGCCATACGCACCGTAGCCGTACAGCAGGAGCGGAGCGTTGCCGTCGCGGACGAAATCGGTGCGGTAGACGATGGATACCGGCACTTTGACCCCGTCGCGCGCCGGGATCATCAACCGCTCGGTCGCATAGTGCGTGACGTCGTAGCCGGACGGCACCACGCGCACCTTGCGTGTCTCCAGCCGGCGCTCATCAATGTGGTAGTCGAACACGGTCTGTGGCGTCACCATCGATTGATAGTCGAGCCGCACGGTGCGGGTGGCGAACTCGGCATTGGTACCGAGCGCTGAGTCATACGAGCGCTCGGGGAATGCAACTCGATGCTCCCTTGCTGCGCTCCCGGATTCATAGTCGCGAATTCTGACCTGATCGAGACCGTCGATGCGTTCTTCGATCACCATGAAGTCGGCAAAGCAGGTGAGCCCGGTCAGGTAGAGGTGTTCGTTGCCCTCGACCACAGTCTCCCACCGTTCCTCCCCTGGATCATCGACGGGCGCGCGCGCGACCCGGTAGTTCCGATTCGTGTCGTTCGTGAAAATGTAGAAGTACTCGCCGTGATGCTCGACGTCGTACTCGTGCTGATTGCGCCGCTGGGCGATCAGCCGAGGAGCGGACGTCGGTGCATCGGTCGGTATGACATGGGATTCGGTGGTGACGTGATCGCCGGCCGTGATCACGATGAATGCTTCGGACTGGGTCGTACCGACGCCAACGAAGAAGGGCCCCGCTTCCTCATACACCACGCGATCGCTGGCAACTGGTGTACCGAGCATGTGTGCCTTGACAACGTAGGGCCGCCAGTTCTCGGTCAGTAGCGTGTAGAAGAAGGTGGTGTCGTCTGCCGCCCACGCAAGGGTGTCACCGGCGTCCGTAATCGCCTCGTCGAACAGCCGACCTGTCACGAGATCCTTGATGCGCAGCGTGTAGCGTTCCGACCCCTCCGTGTCTATGCCGTAGATGAGATAGCGACCGGTCGGGCTCACTGCCATGGCGCCAAGATTGAAATAGTCATGGCCTGCTGCAAGCGCGGGTTCGTCGAGGAACACCGCCTCCGCTTCGGGCTTTCCCGCAGGCCAGCGTGACCAGATCTGATACTCGGCGTCGTTGCCGGCGTAGCGCCATTGGTATTCGTAGGCGCCGTCCTTCCACGGTACCGCCGCTTCATCCGGCTGTTGGCGCGCCTTGAGCTCGGCAAATAGCGTCTCGACCAGCGGCTGGCGCGGCGCCATGCGCTGAGCGAAATAGGTGTTCTCAGCCTGCAGGTACGTGAGAATTTCGGGATCGTCTACTACCGGATAGGAGGCATCTCGCAACCAGTGGTATGGATCATCGATCACGATGTCGTGATGGCGTTGCGTATGTGCGTGCCGCGCCGCGATGGGTGGCTCGGGAGCGCTCACATGCTTGCCTGCCTTGTCGGTGCACGCGCCACACGCGAACAGCGCGAGCCCCGCAATGGCGAAGCGAACCCGCGCGGTCGTTGGGATTGTCGATTCAGCGTGGCTCAGTCAGGCAAACCGAGCACGCGCTTGGCGATGATGTTGCGCTGAATCTCGTTGGAGCCGGAGTAGATCGATGCGGCCCGCTCGCCGAGCCAGTTGCGTGTGCCTTCGACTTCGTCCGAATTGAAGCCTTTGCCTGACCAGCCGACGCCTTTGAAGCCGCGCAGTTCGACCAGCAGGCTCGAGCGTTCCTGCTGTAGTTCGGTGCCGTACATCTTGAAGATCGAGGTGGCAGGCCCCGGTGTTTTCGCTTCCTGAGTTTCTTCCACGGTACGCCGCTGGGTCAGGCGGAACGCGGCAGCATTCATCTGATGACGAACCACCTTTGCGCGCAGCGCGTCGTCACCAATGCGCCCGCGTTTCTGGCCGACGTATCTGCGTGCTGCTTCGACCACGTTTGGGCCTGCGTCCCTTGGCCCGCCACCCATCAGGCTTTGGATGCCGGAACGTTCGTGCTGGAGTAGTCGCTTGCCGACCGTCCAGCCTTTGTTCACTTCACCGATCAGGTCTTCCTTCTTGGCGATGGCGTTGTCGAAGAAGGTTTCGCAGAACGGTGATGTGCCGCTGATGAGCTTGATCGGCTTGACGGTGACGCCCGGCTGATCCATGGACAGCAGCACGAAGCTGATGCCTTCGTGCTTGGGTACATTAGGGTTGGTGCGCACCAGCGCGAACATCCAATCGGCCCATTGGGCGCCGGATGTCCAGATCTTCTGTCCGTTGACGACGAAGTGATCACCGCGGTCTTCGGCGCGGGTGCGCAGACTCGCGAGGTCCGACCCCGCGGACGGTTCGCTGTAGCCCTGGCACCAGGCCAATTCACCGCGCACGATCGGCGGAATGTGACGACGCTTCTGATCTTCGGTGCCGAGTTCGAGCAGCGTCGGCCCGATCATGCTGGTGCCCATTCCCATCAGTGGTGATCGCGCGCCGATCTTGCGCATCTCATCGAGCAGAATCGCGTACTGGTCGCGACTGAGGCCGCCACCACCATAAGCCTTCGGCCACATCGGGGCCGTCCAGCCGCGCTCGGCCATGCGCTCGAGCCACAACTTGATATCGGGGTGTTCGACTTTGATCTTGGTGCTGCCGGTGAGAATCTGACCCGGGCCGCGCGCCGCTGCAGGACAGTGGGCGTCGAGCCAGGCGCGAGTCTCGCGGCGAAATTCTTCCAGAGCTGCCATCAAATCCATCCGTTCTCGTGTGTCGGCCAAGCATCTCGGATGACCCCACAAAACTCAATAGCCGCGGTATCATCGAAAGCGATCATAAGAGGTAGACCGATGGCGCACGTCAAGCCGCGCGCAACAGGCGATGTACCCGCATTGCAAGGGACCTTCGAAGGCGCCAAAGCCGCGATGGGGTTCGTTCCGAACAGCATGCTCACCATGGCGCACATGCCGCAGTTGCCGATGGCATTCTCACTGCTTGCAAGTGTGGCCTTCGGACGCGACCTCAAACCCATGCTGGCGGCGATGGTTCAGACTGCTCCGGATGCAGACGGACTTGCGCGCAGTCTGCCGGGCGAACTCGTCCAGCTGGTTGCATTCGCATCGAGCATCGCTGCGGGGTGTCGATACTGTCAGGCGCACACCTCACACAATGCGCATCGCCAGGGCGCGAGCCAAGCCAAGATCGACGCCGTGCTGGACTATGAGACCAACCCGGCATTCTCGGCCGCCGAACGTGCTGCCATTGCACTCGCACTTGCCGCGGGCAGCGTACCCAATGAAACCGAAGCGGCCCACTTCGATGCGCTGCGGGTGCACTTCGATGATGCGCAGATCGTGCAGCTCGTTGCTGTGATCTCGCTGTTCGGATTCCTCAACCGGTGGAACGATACGATGGCAACGACGCTCGAGGCGGCACCGATCGCATTCGGTGAAAGCGCGCTCGGCGCATTTGACTGGAGCGCTGCCAAGCACGCAGGGCAATCCGCATGAAGAGCGTTTATCTCATCTTGGCGATTACTGGCGCAGTCGTGCCGTACGTATTCTTCGTCGATTACTTCGGTACTCACGGACTGTCGCTCGTTGGTTTTGCGTCGGCGCTGTTCGTCAACGGTGCCGCCGCAGGGTTTGCCGCCGACCTGTTCCTGAGTTCCTTCGCGTTCTGGATCTTCATGTTCTCGCGCCCGGCTGCGCCACGGCCGTGGTTGTTCATCGTGCTCAATCTCACCATTGGGTTGTCCTGCGCGCTGCCTGCTTATCTGTATGCCGACGCGCGGTCGCGGGCGTTCTAGGGTCTGTTGACATATAAAAGGTCGCAGCGGCGGAGGTCAGTTTTGCCCAGCGCAAGGAATGAGGGACGACGTGAACTCAATGTTCGTGAGGAGCGAATGACGCGGCGATGGGCAAAACTGGCCCCGCCCCGAAGGCTTGCACCGGCCTTTTCGCGCACGCCGCGTTGCACCTCGCTCACGTATGCCCGATACGCAGCGCTCGGTGCGCCTTGCGTGAGCGAAAATGGCGGGCAAAGCTCCGACTTTTATTTGTCAACAGACCCTAGAGGCAGGCATGAAACTTTCCGACCATGTGGGAGACCCGGCGCTCGCCGATCCTTTGCCCGCCAATCCGTTTCCGGTGCTCGTGCGCTGGCTGGCGGACGCCAAAGGCGCCGGCTACGTCAATCCGGATGCGATCTGTGTCAGCACGATCGGCGCCGATGGCACGCCGCGCAGCCGCATGGTGCTCTGCCGGGGTCTCGACGGCGATCGTGGGCGACTGACCTTCTACACCAATCGTCGCTCGGGTAAGGGTGAGGACCTGGCGCGCGTAGCTCGGGCAAGCGCGGTCTTTTACTGGGACAAAGCGGCCCGGCAGGCGATCGTGTCGGGCGCCGTAGAGATCACGAGCGATGCGGTATCGGACGCCTACTGGAAGACCCGGCCGCGACTGTCCCAGGTGGCTGCACGCGCCAGTGCCCAGAGTCAGCCGATCGGTTCGCGGCGCGCCCTGCTCAATCAAATCGATGCCGAAGCCCAGCGCTTCGGCGGCTATGAAGGCACCACGGCGATTCCGCGCCCGGATCACTGGGGCGGCTACGACATCGTGGCCGACCGGGTGGAACTGTGGGTTGGTTCAACTGGCCGCGCCCACGATCGGGCGCTGTGGGTGCGTAGGGCCGGCGGCTGGTCGGTCGATCGGCTGCAACCCTAGGAAATATAAGTAAAAATTCGAGGTCTCCACGCAGATCCGAAGACCGGCGAGGGGCGCCGGATTCGGTGAATCGGCCGACTTCGTGTATGGTGGCTGACCAATTTCCTGGGAAGCGACATGAAAAAGAATCAAGGGCCGGTTTCGACCACGGCCATGCGAGAAGAGATTCAGGACCACATCGCGGCGTTCCTGAAGTCCGGCAAGACCATTCAGAAGATCCCCACCGGCCAGAGCGGCCAGGACGCACTGGCCAGTCGTCGCCACATCCGCCTCGGCAACAAGAGGAAGTAACGTTCGGATCACGCCCGGCTCGCCCGGGCGTGGCACTCTGCGCTACAGCCGTTCGACGATCGTCACGTTCGACAACCCGCCACCTTCGCACATCGTCTGCAGTCCCCACCGCTTGTCGTGGCGGTGCAGACCGTGCACGAGGGTCGCCATCAACTTGGTGCCGGATGCGCCGAGCGGATGACCCAGGGCTATTGCCCCACCGTGTACGTTCAAACGCGCCGGATCAGCACCCGTTGCCTTGAGCCACGCGAGCGGCACTGAAGCGAACGCTTCGTTGACCTCATACAGATCGATGTCGTCGATCTTCATCCCTGACTTGTTCAGTGCTTTCAGCGTGCCCGGAATGGGTGCTTCCAGCATGATGATCGGATCGCCACCGACCACGGTCAGGTGATGGATTCTGGCCAACGGCTTTACGCCGAGGGTTTTCAGTCCTGCTTCGTTTACGACCATGACCGCGGATGCGCCATCGCAGATCTGTGAGGACGTAGCGGCCGTGAGTCGGCCGTTTTCGGCGAGCGCTTTGACATTCGAAATGCCCGTAAGGCTCGCATCGAAGCGGATGCCCTCATCGACATTGTGAATGTCGCTGCCGTTGTCGGTCTGCACTTCGATCGGCACGATCTCGGCATCGAACGCGCCGGCTTGGCTTGCTTTGATCGCCTTCTGATGGCTCGATAGTGCGAAGCGATCGAGTTCGTCTTTCGACAGGTCGTACTTCTTCGCCATCATCTCGGCGCCGGTGAACTGGCTGAACTGAATGCCGGGATAGCGTTCGGCCATCGCAGGACCATAGGGCACACCGAAGCCACCCTTGGCGGCAAGACTCGCCGACAGGCCCATGGGTACACGCGTCATGCTTTCGACCCCGGCGGCGATGACGACATCCATGGTGCCGGACATGACGGCTTGGGCGGCGAAGTGCAGCGACTGCTGAGATGATCCGCACTGACGGTCGACGCTCGTGGCGGGCACGCCCTCGGGCAGACGTGACGACAGCACCGCATTGCGGGCGATGTTGATCGACTGCTCACCCACCTGGCCAACGCAACCCATGATCACGTCTTCGATCAGCGCAGGATCGGCGCCGGTGCGATCGAGCAATGCGTCCAGTGTCTTTCCGGCAAGCGCCGCTGGGTGCCAATCCTTCAAGCGGCCACCTTTGCGACCCCCAGCCGTACGTACTGCACCGACGATGTAGGCTTGCGCCATGAAGACTCTCCTCGTTGAATGAATGTGTGAGAAATACAAGGCCCGGGATTATCCGGGGTAGGGGTTAACCATGCAATTTCGTCGGCTGGGTGGATCGGGACTCAAGGTGTCGGAGATCGGCCTTGGCTGTAACAACTTCGGTGGCCGCGTGGACGAAGCCGGCACCAAGGCGGTGGTGGATGCAGCCATCGCCTGTGGCATCAATTTCTTCGACACGGCGGATGTCTACGGCAAGACGCGCTCGGAGCAGTTTCTTGGCGCTGCGTTGGCGGGGCGGCGTTCGTCCGTGATCGTCGCCACCAAGTTCGGGATGCCGGCATCGGATGACGTGCTCGCGCACGGCGGCTCGCGCCGCTACATCATGCAGGCGGTCGAGGGCAGCCTGCGGCGCCTGCGCACCGACTACATCGATCTGTATCAGATGCACCTGCCCGATGCGGAAACGCCGATCGACGAAACGCTACGTGCGCTCGATGACCTGGTGACCCAAGGCAAGGTGCGCTATCTCGGCTGTTCCAACTACTCGGGCTGGCAGATTGCCGATGCGGATTGGTGTGCGCGCAGCAGTGCGCGCACGCGATTCATATCCGCGCAGAACGCATACAGCCTGCTCGATCGCAACATCGAGCCCGAAGTCATTCCCGCCTGCGAGCGCTTCGGATTGTCGCTGCTGCCGTACTTTCCACTGGCGAGCGGCATGCTCACGGGCAAGTACAAGCGTGGCGAGCCGCCGCCGCCGGACAGCAGGCTCGCCAATGTCGGCAAGCGCGCCAAAGCTGCACTGTCAGAACGCAACTTCGATCTGGTGGAGGGCCTGTCGGCGTTTGCGAAGCGCCATGAGCACTCACTCCTCGATCTCGCGTTCGGGTGGTTGCTGACACGACCGCTGGTTGGCAGCGTGATTGCGGGCGCAACCACTGCCGGGCAGGTGGAGTCCAATGTCGCCGCCGGAACTGCGTGGCGGTTGACGTTCCCGGAACTCGTTGGACTCAACGAAGTACTGACTGCTTAGCCGTGTGCGGACGCATCAACATCCATTCAGGTCCATTGACGCTGCTGTTCGTGGACATGCTGGGTGCTGGCTATGGCGGGGATGACCGATACAACGTCGCACCGACGCTCAACGTGCCCGTGTTCAGAGAAGCCAATGGCGCGCTCGAAGCGGTGGAAATGCGGTGGTGGTTGACGCCGTACTGGTCGAAGGAAGTGTCGACCAAATACAGCATGTTCAACGCAAAGGCGGAGACCGTTAGTCAGAGCCGCGCATTCCGTGAGCCATTCGCGCGACGGCGCTGTGTGGTTCCGATCGCGGGGTTCTACGAGTGGGCAAAGACGGCGTCCGGGAAGCAGCCGTACTACCTGCACGCTGCCGACGATCATGGACTGATGCTCGCCGGCATCTGGGATCGCTGGCGAGGGGAAGACGCGACGATCGAGAGCTTTGCGATCATCACCACGGCAGCGGACGAGAAACTGAAGTTCGTTCACACGCGCCAGCCCGTCATGTTGTCCCGGGAAGAGAGCAGGCGCTGGCTCGATCCGGAGGCGGGCAGGGATGTACTGAATGCCTTGCTGGCCACGCACTTGCCGACCGCGCTCGAAGTCGTGCCCGTGGGCACATACGTCAACAACGCGCGCAATGAAGGTCCTCGGTGCGTCGAGCCGGTGGGCGATCCGCTTTTACTCACGCGCACTGACTAGTCATAATGAACTTCATGAAATCCCGCTTCGCCTTGGCATTTGCGCTGTTCGGATTGTTGCCGATGCACGTTGCATGGGCGCGCACTGAATCGCAGCAGCGTGCGCATGACCTGGTTGCCGCGGCCATCGATCTTACGCGCGGCACCACTTCCTACGCGGAAATGTCGATGATCATCCATCGCCCCGACTGGGAGCGCACGTCGACCGTCGTCGCGTGGACCCGCGGCCGCGACGATGCGCTCATCCGATTCACGGCACCGGCCAAGGATGCCGGCAATGCGACCCTCAAAGACGGTCCGAAGATGTGGACGTTCACGCCGAAGCTGAACCGTGTAATCCGCCTGCCCTACAGCATGATGGCGCAGGATTGGGCAGGGTCGGACTTCTCCTACAACGATCTGTCCCGAACGGATGAGCTGCTGAACGAATACACCCTCGAAGTGGTCGACGAACAGAGCGTCGATGGTCACCAGGTCTATCGCATTCGCGCGACACCGCATGACGACGCACCCGTTGTCTGGGGACGCGAAGAGCTGGTGCTGCGCGATGACAATGTGCTCATGGAACAGACCTTTTTCGATCAGGACCTGAGGGCGCTCAAGCGTCTCGAGGCACTCGAGATCGGCGAGCTCGGAGGCCGCACGTTCGCAACCCGAATGCGCATGGTGAAGCTCGACGATGCGGATCACTGGACCGAAATGCATTACGTCAACGCGAAGTTCGAGATCGAACTCGACGACGGGCTGTTCACCGTATTCGCGCTGAAGTCCGGACGCGCGCCGTGAGCGAAGCCTCCATCGCCGTGCGCGGCGCCGGTGAGCGTGGCGTACGCGGTGGATCGCGGTTACTGCTCGTTGCATCCATTGCGCGCCGAAACCTGGGCCGCAACTGGCGGCGCACGGGTCTTACTGCAGGCGGTATTGGCTTTGCGGTGGCGTTGCTCGCGTTCGCCATTTCAGCGCAGATCGGCAGCTACGCGGCGATGATCGACAACGCCACCGCGCTGATGTCGAGCCACATTCAGATTCAGTTTCCCGGTTACCAGGAAGACCCGCGCATCGAACACGGCGTGGCAGACTCGGTGGTGCTGGCGAATTCGATCCGCGGTCGCGCTGGGGTGCGCGCGGTGTCGGAGCGCGTGCTCGCGTTTACTCTGGTGTCCGCCGGCGAACGCAGCTTCGCTGGTCAGCTCGTCGGTGTCGACGTTGATCATGAACCCGAGGTTTCCAATATCCCGCACATGATCGTGACGGGACGGTACCTTCACTCTGCGGTGGTGGGTGATGATGGCGTGGTCGAGGCATTCGTGGGCGCTGGCGTTGCCCGCAATCTCGGTGTCAGTGTGGGCGATGAGATCGTGCTGCTCGGCACGGATTCGGTCGGTGGTGTGGCAGCGCTGGTGACGCGCCTGGTTGGAATTTTCAGCACCGGCCAGGCGGATGTCGATCGCTTTCTCATCGAAGTGCCGATCGAAGCAGTGCGGGAAGCGTTCGCGCTCGAAGGCCACGCGCATGCCGTCGTTGTGCGCACGCAGGATGTGACGACGGCGCCGGACATAGCCGCGAGCCTGCGCACGATCGTCGACGGCAACACGCTACTCGAATGGCAACAACTGGTGCCGGAGCTGCAGCAGGCGATCGATCTCGATCGCGTGAGCGGACGGTTCTTCTACGCAATCCTCGCGCTCATCGTGACGTTCAGTATCGTCAACACGTTCATCATGCTCGTGTTCGAGCGCACGCGTGAGTTCGGCATGCTGCTGGCGATCGGGATGCGGCCCTGGGCGATCATCGGCATGCTTCAGCTTGAGGCGTTGTGGTTGTCGCTGCTCGGAGTCGTGGGCGGACTCGCAGTGTCGATTCCGCTCATACTGTGGGTCGCGAGCGTCGGCATTCCGCTCGGCGAAGACGCGGGTGCCATGATGGCGGCATTTCACATGCCCGATCGGTTCTATACGGCATTCGCCATGGAGGCGATCGTGCCACCTTCAGTGACGATGATCATCGCGACACTGTTTGCAGCAGTTATCGGTTCTCTGCGCGTGCTGCGCCTTCGCCCGATGGAGGCGCTGCGTGCCACTTGAATCGAGTGCAATCGAAGTGACGCCCCCCCAGTCGTTGGCGCCGCGCATGCCGTTGATCGGCGCCATTGCATGGCGCAACCTCTGGCGCAATCGACGTCGCACGTGGCTCACCAGTGGCGGCATCGCATTCGCGATATTTCTGATGGTCGTGGCGCGTTCGTTGCAGGTCGGCGTGTTCGACACCATGACCGACAACACGACGGCTATGCTGACCGGTCATGCGCAACTGCAACATCCGGAATTCATGGATGACCCGGCGCTGCGCCACACGGTGACCGATGCCTCGGCGGTTGCGCGCGCGATCGCCGAACGATTCGGCGTCCGTGCGGTTGCCGAACGCGGCGTTGCATTCGCACTGGTATCGGTGGGTGAGAAGAGTTTCGGTGCTCAGGTCATCGGTGTCGATCCGCCTGCGGAGCAGTCGCTCTCGAGTCTGCCAGGCGCCGTTCGCGAAGGTCGATACCTCGAGTCTGGCGATGATGTGGTCGTTGGCGCTGCGCTTGCCCGCAATCTCGGCGCCAGCGTGGGCGATGAGTTGGTGATCCTCGGCAGTACGCGCGACGGCGGCATCGCCGCCTTTGCAGGCACGATCGCGGGGATCGTCGTGACGGGCGTTGCGGATGTCGATCGCTCGGTGCTGCAGATCACGCTGACGGCATTTCAGGAAGCATTCGAGCTCGGTGATGAAGCCCACATGATCGTGGTGCGCATGAACGCCCTGGGTGAGGTCCCGAGTTTGATCGCCCGACCTGCAGGCAACGGCCTGATCTGGCGCCCATGGCAGGATCTGCTGCCCGAGGTGGAGCAGATGATCCAAATCAAGCAGCAGGGCTCCTTCATCATGTTCGGGATTGTGGCGCTGCTCATCATGTTCAGTGTGTTCAATACCTTCGCCATGGTGGTGTACGAGCGCGTCCGCGAATTCGGCATGTTGATGGCGCTCGGCATGAAACCACTGCGCGTGCTCGGCATGCTGGAACTGGAAGCCGTGTGGCTGACGTTGTTCGGCGTCGGCATCGGCGGTGCGCTCGCGGTCGCGCTGGTGGTGGTGCTGGCGGCCGTTGGGATTCCACTCGGCGCGGATATTGGCGCAGTGTTTGCGAGTCTCAACCTGCCTGATCGTGTGTATCCCTCGTTGTCGCTGTCGACCCTCTTGGGAGGCGCGATTGCGATGCTGCTGATCGTGCCATTGGCCGGTCTTCTTGCCGCGTTGCGGGTGCTGAGGCTCTCACCCGTCACTGCGCTGCGTGAATCGACATGAGTATGCCGCTACCCCTCCTGGTGCAGCTGAGCTGGCGCAATCTGTGGCGGGCACGGCGGCGCAACCTGATTCTGATATCGACAATCGTGTTTGCGGTTGGCGCCGTCGTGCTCAATAACGCGCTGATTCGCGGATTTCAATATGACATGCGTGATGATGCGGTGCGTAATCTCACGGGCCACATCAAGGTGCTCGCGCCCGGATACCGCGACGATCCGTCGATCATGCAGAGCTTCGAGCTCGGCAGCGACTGGAGGCCGGACGTCGCCGACTCGCAGCTCATGGGCTGGACACGGCGCGTCGTGGTGCCGGCTGTAGTGATGTCGGAGCGCGAAACGCGCGGCATCAACCTGGTTGGCATCGATCCGGGTGATGAACGCGACATCTCGTTCATTGGTGGCGCGTCGATCGCCGGTGAAGGGTTGAAGGACGTTGGTGACAGTCGTTTGCTGATGGGCGCCGAGCTTGCGGATCAGCTGTCAACGAAACTCAATCGGCGTGTGGTGGTGATCACGCAAGGCGCCGATGGTCTCAACCGCGAGGCGGGCTTTCGGATCGCTGGCGTGTTCGATGCGGAAGGTACCGCGCTCGAAAAGGCCTATGCATTTACCGGCCGCGTGGCGCTGCAGAAGCTGCTTGATACCAATGCGGTGACCGAGGTCTCCATCCGTCTGAACGATGCGGCCAGCGAACCCACCGTGGGTGCCCGCATGACTGCGCACTTCCATGATCTGGAGGTCAAGGGTTGGCGCGATCTCGAGCCACTCGCGGCTGCGATGTTCGAATTCGTGGACGTTTCGATTCTGATCATGTTCGTCATCGTCATGCTTGCGCTCGCCTTCGGTCTCGTGAACACATTGATCACCGCCGTCATGGAGCGCGTGCGCGAGTTCGGGATGCTGCGGGCGATCGGCATGAGACCTGCGCAGATCGTGGCCCAGGTATTGATCGAATCATCGCTCGTAATGCTGCTCGGGCTGAGCATCGGAATCATGGTCGGATTGGGACTGACGGCCTACTTTGCCGATGGCATTGACCTGTCGTCGTTCGCGCAAGGCATGGAGATGGTCGGCATGCGCTCCAAACTCGTACCGCGGCTGATGATGGAGGACGTCATCGTCGTTGCCGTGATATCCGTGGTGCTCGGCCTGCTCGGTAGTGCCTATCCAGCGTGGCGCGCGGTCAAGGTGAAGCCGCTCGAGGCGCTCCGAAGGGGAACCTGATGAACAGTGAAAATGTAGTGGTCGAGTGCCGGCAACTGTCGCGCATCTACGAAGGAGAGGGGGTGCCGGTGAAGGCCCTCGATGGCGTGGACTTTTCCGTGGCGCGGGGCGACTTCGTCAGCCTCGCAGGTCCTTCCGGTTCGGGTAAGTCGACGCTTCTGAATGTCATCGGCGGGCTCGATCAGCCGACATCCGGCAGCGTCTTTGTCGACGGTGTGGATCTTTCGACTCTGCGTCAGGCGGCTCTTGCGGACCTGCGGCTGCGCAAGATCGGTTTCGTGTTCCAGTCCTACAACCTCATTCCGGTGCTGTCGGCGGCAGAGAACGTCGAGTTCATCATGCAGTTGCAGGGTGTGGGCGCAGCGGAACGGCGGCGCCGTGCGACTGACATGCTCGATACGCTGGGACTTGCCGATCTCGGCAACCGCCGCCCAGGGGAACTGTCGGGCGGCCAGCAGCAGCGCGTGGCGGTGGCCCGGGCCATCGTCACCCATCCCGTGCTGCTGCTTGCTGATGAGCCGAGCGCGAATCTCGATTCCAAGACCACCAAGGAGCTGCTGGAACTGCTGCGTACGATCAATCGGCAGCATGGCGTCACGATCGTGACCGCCACCCATGATCAGATGGTGATGTCCTACGCCCAGCGGCAGGTGCACCTGCGTGATGGCCGCATCGAATCGGACCAGCGCGTTGCGGCTGCGGCCTGATCTTTTACTGATTGTTGCGATCATTCCGCTCGGCACGCATGCGACGGAACTCGATCTGCGCTTCAAGGCGTTCGGCAGCACTGCAATGCTGCCCGAAGACGATCTGCAGCGAGCCCTCGATGGCACGCCGGCGCAGGATGGCAGTCTCGATGCGCGCTTGATGATCGAAGAACAGCGCGGCAGCTGGCGGGTCATTGGCCACGTCGATACCGTCTATGAAGGTGGGGACTCGTTTGGATTCAGCAATGCGCCCCAGAACAGACTCGATCAAACACCATCCGACGACGACAGTCGGTTCATGGACCTCACCTGGACGGTTGAAGATGGCGATCGCTACCGCGCTTATCAGCGTGTCGATCGGCTGGCGGTTGCATATCGGCATGGCAACTGGGGTGTGACCATGGGGCGGCAAGCCGTGAGCTGGGGCAGCGGCCTCGTGTTCCAGCCCATGGACTTGTTCTCTCCATTTGCGCCGACCGCAGTCGATCGCGACTACAAGGCGGGCGATGACGTGCTGATGTTCGATCGATTGAGCGGGGGCGGTAGCGACCTGCAGCTACTGGCGGTGCTCCGACGCGACGACCAAGGTGAGCGAGACGCGAGCGAGGGGTCCGTCGGTGGCAAGTTCCACATGCTGTTCGGCGAGCAGGATCTCGAGTTCATCGCCGGACGTCACTATCGCGATGTTGTGATTGGCGCGAGCCTGCGTATGCCGCTCGGCACTGCATTGATGCGAACGGATTGGCTGGTTACCGATCTCGATGACGGTGGCGTCGAAGTGTCGGGTATTGTCAATGTCGACTACAGCTTCGATTGGCTCGGCAATAGCTGGTACGTGTTCGCCGAGTACTATCGCAACGGCTTCGGTGTGTCGCACAAACCCGTGGACCTGACGCGCTTACCGGACGCGCTCGTTGCGCGGCTTGCGCGCGGCGAAGTGTTCACGCTGATGAAGGACTACACGGCCCTTGGCGCGCAGGTGCAATGGCATCCGCTGCTGATGCACTCGACCACGCTGATCACGAACCTGCACGACTCATCGAGCCTGCTGCAGACATCGGCATCGTTCGATGCTGGCGATGCAATGCGCATTGAAGCCGGCGCGGTTGTGCCGCTCGGCCGTCCCGGCGATGAATACGGGGGCATCAACCTGCCGCCGCTTGCGCCCGGAGCCGCGCCGCTGACCACCGGTGGCGCGACGCAGCTCTACGCACGGTTCGTCTATTACTTCTAGATTCGCGGGAAATAGGGGACAGTTGACCTATTTCGCGCTTCGCACCAGGTCGAGCCGCCATTGCCAACTGCGAAATAGGTCAACTGTCCCCTGTTTCCCTTTGTTCAGGTTCGCTGGGTTCTACCAGGGCGCGGTGCGCGGCTCGTCCTTGTCCGGGTAGCGGCCGATTTCCATACGTGCTACCGAGCGACGATGAACTTCGTCCGGACCGTCCGCCAGACGCAGCGTGCGCATGCTGGCGTACATCTTGGCCAACGGAAACACTTGCGAAACGCCGGCACCGCCGTGCATCTGAATGGCGTCGTCGATGACCTGCAGTGCGATGTTGGGTACAGCGACCTTGATTTGCGCGATTTCGCTGCGCGCGACCTTGTTGCCGACGGTGTCCATCATCCACGCCGCCTTGAGGGTCAGGAGGCGCGCCATCTCGATGTTGATGCGCGCATCGGCGATTTTGTCGAGGTTGCCGCCGAGATCGATCAGCCGCTTGCCGAATGCTTCCCGTGAAACACTGCGCCGGCACATGAGTCCGAGCGCACGTTCGGCGACGCCAATCGAGCGCATGCAGTGGTGAATGCGACCCGGTCCGAGTCGGCCCTGTGCGATCTCGAAGCCGCGACCTGAGCCGAGAATCATGTTCTCTTTGGGCACGCGCACGTTGGTGAACTTGACGTGGCCATGGCCATGCGGCGCATCGTCGTAGCCGAACACCGTCTGCATCATCAGCACATCGATGCCGGCGGTGTCGCGTGGCACCAGAATCTGTGATTGACGCGAATGGCGCGGCGCGTCCGGGTCGGTCACGCACATCACGATCAGAATTTTGCAGCGTGGATCGCCGATGCCGGACGACCACCACTTCTGGCCGTTGAGCACCCACTCATCGCCATCCAGGCGTGCTTCGAGGGAGATGTTGGTCGCGTCGCTCGACGCCACCAGCGGCTCGGTCATGCAGAAAGCTGAACGCATCTTGCCTTCGAGCAGCGGCTGCAGCCATTCCTTCTTCTGCGCTTCGGTGCCGTAGCGCTCGATGACTTCCATATTGCCGGTGTCGGGCGCGGCGCAGTTGAACACTTCGCTCGACATCGGGTACATGCCCATGATCTCCGCGAGATGGGCGTAGTCGACGTTGTTGAGACCGGCGCCGCGTTCGCTATGCGGCAGGAAGAAGTTCCACAGGCCGCGCTTCTTAGCCCGTTCCTTGAGCTCTTCCATGATCGGCGTTTCGCACCAGCGACCGCCAGCTTCGATCTGTTCGGCGAACGTGCGCTCGTTCGGCACGATGTTCTCTTCGATGAAAGCGATGATGTCGTTGCGCAGCGGTTTGACGCGCTCCGAGATACCCAGATCCATACTTCCCCCTTATTCCAGATCGGTGTTGTTGTCGGCCACGAGCGATGCATTGACGCAAAGGCTTGTAGCCAAGTGAGGGTTGGGGATACTAATACACTCGAATTAGACACGCTATGAGGGGTAGCCGAATGCAGACCTTCGGTGAAGGCACACGTGCGCTGATTGCGTACGCGTTCGATTCCGGCGCGAGCCATGCCGCAGTACTGATGCGGCATTCGGCTCGGGAGTTCGAACCGGGTCGGCACGACCTGCTCAATCCGCTCACGGACGAAGGTCGCATGCTCGCGACATCCCTCGGCGGTGCCTTGCCGGAGCAAGTGCTTGCCCGCGGCTACTCGAGTCCCGCGGACCGATGTATGGAAACTGCCGAACTGATGTTGGCTGCGCATGAAGCGCGGGGTGGACGGGTGACACGTCATCGCGCGGTCGAGGGGCTCGGTGTCTTCTACGTGCTCGATCAGATGCGCATGTTCAAGGCCATGATGTCGGCGGAGGGGCAGGTCCCCTTTTTGAGACGATGGTTCGAAGGCGGTGTTGCGGCCGACGTCATGATGCGGGCCGACGACGCGGCCCGAATCGTCGCCCGCGTGGTAGCGGAAAAACTGAGGCAAGCTGTCGCGCGGCCGCAGCTCGACATCTGCATATCGCACGACATGACTGTATATCTCGTGCGAGATCGTCTGCTCGGCATTGCGCCCGAGGATGCGCCAGTCGAGTTTCTGGACGGCCTGGTGGTGTACGAGCGGGACGGGCGTGTGCTGATGGCGCACGCGCCGGGGCGAGAGAAAGAACTGAACATCTGAGGGGGAGGGTACATGTGGCAAGAGTCGGCTGATGAGGCGTTGGCCTGTGGCATGGCGCTGGCACACTTCACGCAGCATCGTGGAGATGCGCTCGCTGTCGCGTCACCCTACGGAGATCGCAGCTTCAGGCAGCTCAATGCCAACGCCAATCGGCTGGCGCGGCTCTTGCGTGCGCGCGGCATCGGCGAAGGCGACGCTGTCGCGGTCGTCACGCGCAACCGGCCAGCGTTCGTCGAGACCTATTTCGCGACGCTGCGCACGGGCGTGCGCTTCACACCGGTCAACTTTCACCTCACCTCCGAGGAGGTCGGCTATGTGATCGACAACTGCGAAGCCAAACTCGTGGTCTTCGACGGCACGATGCCGAGTGCGGCCGATGCCATGCGCCATGCTTCGAATTGCGCAGTGCGCCTCGTGGTGGGCGGCATGGTGGATGGCTTCGAGGATTTCGACGCGGCGCTGGCGGGCTTTTCCGGTGAGGACATCGAAGATCCGGTGCGCGGCAGCCAGATGCTGTACACATCTGGAACGACCGGCAAGCCCAAGGGTGTCTATCGCCGTCAACAGCCAGTGGCACGATCGGCCGCGCAGACCGCAGCCGCGTGGAATCCGAGCACGGACGTCTGTCTTTGCACTGGACCTGCGTATCACGCGGCGCCGCTAGCGTTCAATATTGTCGCGCCCCTCAACGCGGGGGTTGGCGTGGTGATGATGGACAAGTGGAGTCCGGAGGAGACGTTGGCCGCGATCGAGAAGTACCGCGTGACCCACACGCACATGGTGGCAACGATGTTCCATCGATTGCTGCAACTGCCGGTTGAGACTCGGAAGCAGCACGATCTATCGAGCCTGCGCTACGTACTGCATGGCGCGGCGCCATGCCCGGTTCACGAGAAGCAGGCGATGATCGACTGGCTCGGCCCGATCATCTTCGAGTACTACGCGGCGACCGAGGGTGGCGGCAACTTCTTCATCTCACCCCACGAATGGCTGACTAAACCGGGCAGCGTGGGACGCTCTCCCACGCCAGAGAATACGCGGATACTCGATGATGCCGGGCGCGAAGTCGGTGTGGGCGAAACGGGATCGATCTACTTCCGCGCTCCCGAGGTGGGTCGCTTCGAGTACTTCAAGGCGCCCGAGAAGACGAGCGACAGCTATCGCGGCGACTGGTTCACGCTCGGTGACATGGGTTATGTCGACAGCGACGGATACCTGTTTCTGAACGGCCGCAGCGCCGAGACGATTATCTCCGGTGGCGTCAATATCTATCCCCAGGAGATCGATTCGGCGCTGCTGCACCATCCTGCCGTGCACGACGTCTGCACGGTCGGCGTGCCGAACGAAGAGTGGGGCGAGGAGGTGAAGAGTGTCGTGCAACTCGCGCTCGGGATCGAGCCGAGCGATGCAGTGGCGCAGGAACTGATTGCGTTTGCGCGCTCGCGGCTCCCCGGCTTCAAGACACCGCGCAGCATCGACTTTGCATCGGATTTGCCACGTCTGCCGAGCGGCAAGATTCAGCGGCGACTGGTGCGGGCGCCCTATTGGGCAGGGCGGGCGCGGCAGATCTGAGGAAACTAGCCCCGGAGCTGGTATCTAGCCCCGGAGCACTTGCGCACTAGCAGATCCGTGGATGGCACTGTCGACGTGATGCGCAAGTGCTCCGGGGCTAGATACCAGCTCCGGGGCTAGTTTCCTTACCGCCCGTCGCCCTTCCAATCCCGCTGCAGCAGGTGCAGGAACGGCTTCCACATCTGAATCATGGCCGAGGTCATGTGCCGGCTCTCGCTGGCTACGACGTCGACAGCCTGATTGAGCCCTTCGGCCACGTGGCGGGCGCGACGCTGCCAGTGGTCGACGCCGAGTTCCATGAGGCCGATGGGCGAGCGCACACCCTTCAAAGCCCGCAACGACTCGCGCTGGTCTTCGACGAATTGTTTGAACTGCGCGCGCTGAATGTCGCGCAGGTTCGCCAGCGCTTCCAGAATGCTTCCCGCGTTTTCTATCGTCTCCTCGGTCGCGATGAACTGTGCGGCCACAGCTTCCTCGCGCAGCACCCGGGCTTGTGCGCCGACGTCCTGCATGAGCTTTTGTGAATCCTGGGACAGGTGGCGAACGTCTGCTTCGAGACGGGCGAGATCTGCATTGACCGATTCGATGGACACGGGCGCACCTCTTGGACTGCGGGTGGGAAGCAGTCTAGCCCAGGGCGGAGGCGGATTCATGAGGGAAATCGCGCATAGAATGCGGCGTTACCATTCGAGGAGCGATCACATGAGCGATGACCTGTACGAACCGCAGATCGGCAGCGACGGCTACTCGACACTCGAGATCCGCAAGGAAGGCCCGGTCGATTGGCTGACCCTCAACCGGCCGACGATGCTGAACGCGATGAGCCGCACGATGATGCTCGAGCTGCAGCACTACTTTGGTCGCCTCTACACCGATCACAGCGTTCGCGTTGTCGTGCTGACTGGGGCGGGGCGCGGCTTTTGCGCGGGCCTCGATCTGAAGGAAGAGCGCGCCGAGGGTGAGGGCGGGCCGGTGAACGGCCTGCGCGTGCAGCGTCGTGTCAGCGAGATCGTGATGCGGATGCGCCGGGCACCTCAGCCTATCATCTCACTCATTAATGGCCCGGCCAGTGGCGGTGGCTTCGCGCTGGCGCTCGCCTCCGACATTCGCATTGCGACCCCGAGCGCGCGCATGAACGCGGCATTCATCCGCATCGGCCTCACGGCCTGTGACGTGGGGGTGTCCTATTTCCTGCCGCGGCTGGTGGGCAGCGCGTTGGCATCGGAACTGTTGCTGACGGGACGATTCATCGACGGCGCGCGGGCGGAGAAAGTCGGTCTCGTGTCGCGCGTCGTAGCGCCAGAGGACCTCGCGGCCGCGGGTCGTGAGATCGCGGCGGAGATCATCGGCAACTCTCCGGTCGGTGTCCGGCTGACGAAGGAATGCCTCAACATGAGCATCGACGCGGCGAGTCTCGAAGCCGTCATCGCCATGGAGGATCGGCAACAGATTCTCGTTGCGCAGACCGGCGACATGCGCGAAGGCGTGCGTGCTTTTCTCGGCAAGCGAACGCCGGATTACAAGGATGCTTGAGTCGGGCTACGGCTCGTGGCCGACGGTGAGCGGCAGATCCGGATCGGCCGCCCACTCCGACATGGAGCCGTCGTAAACCGCCACGTCATCGCGGCCGATCAGACGCAGTGCCAGGGCGTCGATGGTGGCGGAAATGCCGCCACCGCAGTAGGCGATGATGCGGCGGCCGTCGAGCACGCCGCGCGCGGCAAACGTGGATTGCAGCGCGTCCGCGTCCTTGAAGAATCCGTCTGCCAGGATGCTGTCGTACGGAATATTGATACTGCGCGGGATGTGGCCGGCGCGCCCGTAGTTGACCGGCGCGGTTCCGGCGTAAACCTCGCTCGATAACGCGTTGATTGTGCAAGCAGCGCCGGAACCGACGGCGTCGCGCACTTCGCGCTTGTCAGCCCAGCGTCGAGGGTCCATGCGGACGACGAAGTTCCCGACTTTGTGTGTGGTCTTCGCCGCGCCGCGCTCCTCCTCGCCGCCTGTCGCCTGCCATGCACGATAGCCGCCATCGAGTACTGCGACATTGCCGTGGCCGGCGCTGTGCAACATCCACCACGCGCGGGTTGCCCACATCATGTGGCCACGAGAATAGAGAACGATTCTGCTGTCGTCGTCGATGCCAGCTTCGCGCAGTGCCGACTGCAACTGTGCAACCGGTGGCAGAGTGAAACCGAACTTGCTGGTCGAGTCCGATAGCGCGCCCGTGAGGTCGAGAAACGTCGCGCCGGGTATGTGACCTTCCGCGAATGTCGCAGCGCCACTTTCGACGCGGTAACGCGGTGGGTCGGGCCGCAGGTGAACGGTGCAGTCGAACATACGAAGGCGACCGCCGCCGGCACTGAGTTCTCGCTTCAATTGGGCTGCGGAGGTCAGAAACTGGGTGTTCGAGTAGGTCATGTTGTGTTCCCGGGACGAATCAGGTGTCGAGTATACGGCGCGCGTCGGCCAGCCACGACTTCGGCGAGGCCCGCGCCACCACGAGTTGCGTGCAATCGTTGAAAGCGGCGTAGTCCGTCAATTCATCGCGCAGTCGGGTCAGAAAGTGCTCGCGATCTTCGATGTCGCGTTCGATGTGCAGGCTGCGCACCTCGAACCTGCCGCTCTCGCGATGCGCCTTGGCGTCGATCCTGCCGACGAATCGGTCACCGTAGAGGATCGGCAGGCAGTAGTAGCCGAACTTGCGCTTGTCTTCCTTCACATAGCATTCGAGCAGGTAGTCGTAGTCGAACAGTGCGCGGATGCGATCGCGTTGAATGATGACGTTATCGAATGGCGACAGCAGTCGAAGATTGTCGTTGCGCTTGCGCGGGCGTGCATCGAGGACTTCGGGTCGCGCGTAAACCTTGAAGCCGGTCGCCAGCGTGCGCGTCGTGAGTGCGCCGCGCTCGATTTCCTCGTTCAAGTATTGCGCGACGGATTTTCTGATTGCCGGACCCTTACGCAGATAGGTAAACGCGGTCTGTGAGGCGTAGCCATGTGCCTGCAGCGTCGACTCGACGCGATGTCGGGCGTACTCCTGCGCCGTTGGTTCCGTGGTGTCGACATCGGCAGGCAGCACGCGCTCTGGTAGATCGTAGACCTTCTCGAATCCTTCGCGCCGGGTCACCATCAGGTCGCCCTGGATGTAGAGCTGCTCCAGCGCGCGCTTGGCAGGCTTCCAGTTCCACCAACCGGTGGCCTTGCCGCGCTGCGCTTCGAAGTCGCGCGCCTTGAGCGGGCCCTCGGCGCGGATCCGGTCGACCACCGCCGCCATGAGCTTGGTATCGCGACACGCAATCCAATGCGTTTCCCCGGATTTGATCGAGCGCATGCGTGTGAGTGCGAATCGATAGTCGCGCATCGGCAGATAAGCCGCGGCGTGGGCCCAGTATTCGAAGGCGCGGCGCTTCGCGACGAGCGCGTCCAGGTGTTCGGTGCGAAACCCAGGCACTCGGCTCCACAACACGTGCTGGTGTGCGCGGGCGACAACGGAGATCGTGTCGATCTGCACGTATCCGATCGTCTCGAGCGCCCGCTGCGCGCCGGG
>JBGSQB010000110.1:0-4598 GCA_041738285.1 Pseudomonadales bacterium
CGTCGGCAACCGCCGCGCCCGCTTCATCCATCCACCCAGCGACCTCCGCGTCGGGCAGTGTCCCGAACGTGCGGATGTAGCTCTGCATGTTGCGCAGCACGAGCTGCAGGCGGCCGTCGCGATCGATGATCGGCTGCAACCGGACTTCAATGTCTGCAAAGCCGGCGCGCGCGAGCGTCGCCGGCAGCTTGCGGCCGATGTGCGGTTCACGGAATGCGGGTGCAGCGGCGGCGAAGAAGCGATCGACCTTGGCCTTGCCCCAGGGTTCGACGATGACGAAGCCCCAGTCGCTGTCGATGATGTGAATGCGGCCACCGGGTTTGAGCACGCGATGCAGTTCGGCGATGGTGGCACTCGCATCGGGTACGTATTCGAGCACGTTCTTGGTGATCACGCGGTCGAACGTCGCATCCGGGAACGGCAGCCTTGCGCCCTCGAGGTAATGAAATGAAAGCCACGGCGTCGCGTTCTGTGCTGCTCGCGCCGTGGCGTCGGCGACGAAACGCGCGTTGATGTCCGCCCCGCACACCCGACCGTTCACACCGACTTTTTCTGCCAGCGCCATCGCCATGAAGCCGGGCCCGCAACCGAAGTCGAGCACGCTTTGCCCGGGCGCAATGCCAGCCGGTGCGATCAGCGCGTCCTGCTCCGGGCGCCAGACGAACATCTGTTCGTAGCGCGCGATGCGCTCATCTTCGATGTGGCGCCAATGATCCGAGAAGAACGTGGAGATATCGGGTGCGCTCATGCCGGCTTGGGATCGAGTCGCAGGAAGTAACGCGGCGGGAATCCGGTGAGCAGCTTGAACACGATGCCGTGGGGTCTTTCGCTGCGCAGGCGCGCGTCCTCGATTTCGGTTGCCGGCACCGCGGTGTAAGAAGTTGTTTCACCGTTCTTCGTGACCTCGACGTTGGGGTTGTCCAGGGCCTGGTGATACCAGGCGCGTGGCCAGTGGTTCGCTGCAACGTAGAGTCTGTCGTCGCTCACGAGTTCGGATACGACGCGCTGGTGTGCCTGCCCATCCGCATCGAGCGTGGTGATGGTCAACGTGGTCTCACCCGCCGGCTGGTAGTAGCCGAGGAGCGACTCGAACACGACGACCACCAGCACGTAGACGACGACCAGACCGGCGAGGATCTTCAGAAGCGTTTTCATACCCATCCCTCCCATTGATAGCAGCGCCGATTGTGCTGCGTCGTGCGACAGATAGCACGCTTGCCTATACTCGCCCGCTTGAGCCATGAGGAAACACCGTGACCCGCGAGTACCGCCAGACCCGCTTCGACCGTCCACCGGGCGCAACCGAAATTCTGCTGATCCGCCACGGCGAATCCCGGGCGGCGACACCGGATGCGCCGTTTCCGCTGGTCGATGGTCATGGCGACCCGGAACTGCATCCCAATGGCCGCGAACAGGCCGTGCGTGTCGGTATGCGCTTGAAAGATCAGCCGATCTCTGCGGTGTACGTCACCAACCTGCGGCGCACCGCCGAGACGGCCGCACCGCTGTGCACGCATCTGGGCATCACACCCATCGTCGAACCGGATCTGCGTGAAGTACATCTGGGTGAGTGGGAAGGCGGGCTCATGCGCATCAAGGCCCACGATAACGACCCTGTGTACTTGCGCGTGCAGCAGGAGCAACGCTGGGATGTGATTCCCGGCGCGGAATCCTGGGATACGTTGAATCAGCGTGTCTTCCGCGCCCTGAACAGAATTGCCGAGCGGCATCGCGATACGCTCGTGGCAGCAGTCGTGCACGGCGGTGTCATCGGTCACATTCTTGCCCACGCAACCGGCGCGCGCCCATTCTCCTTCAACGGCGCCGACAACGGCTCCATCAGTCACGTCGTGGTGATCGATGGCCACATTATCGTGCGGCGATTCAATGATTCCAGCCACTTGAGCGATTCTGTTGCCGCGGCGCAGTCGATGATGACGTGAATCACCTTCGGCACCACAGCCCCAATGGATCCGCTGGATTCGGATTCCAGTTCGTCGGCATGACAGCGCCGCACAGATAGGGCTGTCCCTTCGATTGGCGTGCGGCTCGAAAACTGTGTCCCTCGCCACCCGTGCCGAATATCGACGTGAAGGCGTGACCCTTCACGAAATTGAGGTTCCACAGGGTCGATAGAAACGTCGCGACGAACCCATCGTAACTGGTCGACGGTGTGTTGGTCGTGCACAGGAACCCGCCTTGGGCGAGCCACTGATTGAAGCCGCTCGGTGACAGCGCCGGCAGGCTGCATCCGACTGCGGCATTCGTGCGCAGATACGTGATGATGTCGATTGGCGATTGGTTCAGCGTATCGGCCTGGTACGCTGCGCCGACGTCGACGGCGGGAATCTGCAGGTCGTAGTAGGCATTCAACCCTTCGATGAGCTGTTTCGCGAGCACTGCGTGGCCAAGACGGTTGGGATGAAATCCATCGACACTGAACACGCCGCAGCCCTTGCCGTTCGCCGCCTGGCCCGCCAGCGGAAACTCCGCGCGTGCGATGCATAGGGGGCTACCGTCGACGCGGGTGATGGGCAATCCAGACGTCTTCGCCTGTTCGAACATCGCGTACGAATCGACAAAGGCGTAGCGATTTCGTGCCGACAGCTCAGCCATCTTCGCGTTCATCGCGCGCGTGAACTGCACGAGCCGGACTTGCTCAGCCGAATCGAGGGAAGCGGCCTGCAGGTCTGCCGAGATCTTGTTCAATTCCGTCGCGACATTGTTCAACAAGGCGGCCGGTACGGCGCCAAGTCCGATGTTGTCCTGCAGGCTCTCCAGTGGTGTCGTCAAGGCGGCGACGAAGTTCGCGATCGAAGCCAGGACACCGACGGTGCGTTGCACGCGGGCTTCGACCTCGGCCAGCCGCCAGTACGGGATCGCCACAGATACAGGACTCACGCGCAGCCGGGGCGGCTGGCCCGATGGAAACTCGACGCGCGCAACCCGGAACGTTCGCGCCCGCAAATGTGCGGACGAAGTCGGTGACGGGTAGCTGAACACCAGGCCGCCACGTATGTCGGTGATCCGTGCGAGGCGATCGAACACTTCAGTGACATCCTGCTCGAATCGACCCCAATCAAGGCAGGTGTCGAGCGGCAGGGTTGTCAGTGCGCAGCCGAGTGCGTGATTGCCGGGCACGGACGCCATGACGAAGTGCGGTTTGATTTGTTCCATTACTTCAATCGGCGTGAACGTCCCGCCCGCTAGACCCGCCACTTGCAGTCCGTTGGGTTCCAGTCGATCAGGCACCAACGGAGTGGTGTCACACCCGGTTCTCCGCTCGATCACATCCAAGCATTGCCCGTTGGTACGCAAGGCCATCGTGTAGTCGTAGCCGGTGATTCCGGCATGCGAGGGCTTGTCGGTCGGGTTGGCGTCCGTGTTGCGCATGTCGAGGCCGTGGGCCAGACACTCGCCGATCGTCGCACGCCACTGGGGGTTGTGGTCGCTCAGGTCGATGGTGGCAATCGCGGGACAGCGGCGCCGGATCAGGTCCTCGAAGTTCCACATGCCGCGGACGGCGTTCATGTAGAGGCCTCTATTGCCAGGGTCGCCGCTCGGTGGTTGCTCGTGCACGCGCCCGCCCATCGCACGGACGATGAGGGCGGGAAAGGCCCAGTTCTGAGTCGCCAGGTCCGTGACCACGCCGTACACACCGTGCGCCAATGAGTCACCCAATGCAGACGGGCGGCGTGCGAAGTCGCGTACGCTCGGGCCGACTCGAACGAACTTCACCTTCGCGTTGTCGAGATAGTTGAAGTTCGCGGGCAGCGTGCCCGGGAAGCCCGGCGCCCATGCGGCGGCCTCGTCCATGGCCTGGTCATAGACGATCCACGGACACTCATCGAATGGGCCAGCCTGTGCCGATCGCGTGAACGTGACCGTGCCATTAGAATTCACGGTGCGACCCGCGGTGTACTTGAATCGCGCGCGCATCAGGATCCCGCGCTCGTCTGGTGAAATGGATTGAATACCGCCTTCGAGCAAGCATGGAATCAGGACGCGAGCATTGCCGAGGCGATTGCCTCGGATCTCGACTTCGATGCTGGGCGCATCCGGCACGCGCTCGGCGCCCTGCAGGCCTCTTACGTTCGCACCGGTGAGCGTCAAGGCCCCTTGCGGCAGATCGAGGTAAGTGAGCCGCGCCAACGCGCCGGTTCCGTAGCGACCGACCAAGAGCGGGTACTGAGCGCTCTCGGTCGCGCCGCTCTTCAAACGAACTGATACCTGACGAATTCCATGAGGGGCGTCGGGGCTGACGGTGAACAGTACGAACGCCTTCGTGCTTGCTGACCCGCCGCAGCCACCCTGAGCCATGTCTGGCACTGCCCTGCTGATGCACGTCTCGTGGAGCACGCTCGTTGATACACCGGCGCCTTCGACGGTGACCTGAGCAATGTCAGCAAACGCGAAGTTCGTGCCATTGTTTCGCTTCAGCTCGTACACCCAGCCGCCACGCCAATAGTGACCCTGAATTTCGAGCGTCGGCCGACCTTGTGCGGACGGAAGTTCCCGTCCCGGGTCGGGCGGCAGGTCGCCGCGCGGATCAATCGGCAGCGGCAATGTGCCGCGGTCAGGTTCCGACGGGAGCGATC
>JBGSQB010000143.1:0-66949 GCA_041738285.1 Pseudomonadales bacterium
CCACTCGGGGTCGGTGGGCCAGTCGTCACGCACATCGATGGAGGAGGGCGTGCGCTGGAACACATACAGTTCCTTGGCGTTCTCGCCGAGGCCCGGCACGGCCTGCACGGCGGTGGCGCCCGTGCCGATGATGCCCACCACTTTGTCTTTGAGGTTGGTCAGATCCGCGCCGGTGTAGTCGTAGTCCCAGCGTGAGGTGTGAAACGAATGTCCGGCAAAGGTTTCCATGCCCTTGATGCGAGAGAGCTTCGGTTTGCTCAACGTGCCGTTGGCGCAGATCACGAACTGGGCGGTGAGGTGATCGCCGCGGTCTGTGTCGATGTGCCAGAGCTGCTCGTCTTCATGCCACACCGTCGACGTCACCGTGGTCTGAAACACCGCGAGCTCATACAGGTTGTAGCGCCGCGCGATTGCCTGGCAGTGGGCGAAGATCTCCGGGCCACGCGAGTAGTGGTGCTTGGGCACATAACCCATCTCATCGAGCAGCGGCAGATAGTCGTAAGACACCACGTCGCACGCCGCGCCCGGATAACGGTTCCAGTACCAGGTGCCGCCGACATCACCGCCTCGCTCGACGATGCGGATGCGCTCCACACCTTTTTCGCGCAGCCGTGCCGACGTCAAGAGCGCCGAGAAGCCGCCGCCGATGAACAGCACTTCCACCGAATCGTTGATCGGCGCCCGCGGTTTGATCTCACCGCCATAGGGGTCGGTTTCGTACTGCGCGAGCGGGCCGGACAGCTCCGAGGTGAATTGCGCGGTGCCTTCGGGCCGATAGGCGAGGCGCAAATCGCGCTCCTGCGCAAACTTGCGCTTGATGTCTTCGTAGTAGCTGTCGGGGCGCTGGGGTCGGGGCATGGATTCGTCCGTTCAGTAGCCGAACCCGAAGATAAGGGGAAACAGGGGCGGAAGACTATCCCCGGAGACGGAGACTATCCCTGGAGACGGAGACTGTCCCCGGAGCTGAACACTGAACGCGCTGTGGCAAGATGCGGTGCCGAATCGGCCTCGGAGCAACCAACGAATGCAATACGGTGTGGCGTTTGCCTCGGAAGTGGATTCCTGGAAGTGGACCCAGCGGGCAGAAGCGCTCGGGTTCAGTTCGGCGTGGTTCTACGACACGCAGCTGCTGAACCCGGATGTGTTCATCTGCATGGCCTTGGCGGCCGCCAACACGTCATCGATCCGGCTCGGCACCGGCGTGCTGGTGCCGTCGAATCGGATCGAGCCCGTGGCTGCCAACGCATTCGCGACCCTCAACAAGCTGGCGCCCGGGCGCATCGATTTCGGGGTCGGCACGGGCTTCACCGCGCGCCGCACCATGGGGCTCGGCGCGATTCCGCTGGCCAGAACCCGCCGCTACATCGAGCGGGTGCAGGGTCTCGTGCGTGGCGAAACCATCGAGTGGGACTTCGAAGGCGAGGCACGCAAGATTGGCTTTCTCAATCCGGATCTGGGGCTCATCAACACGCAAGACGAGATCCCACTGTGGATCTCGGCGTTCGGTCCAAAGGGCCGAAAGCTCACGGCGGAACTCGGCGCCGGCTGGCTGAACTTTGGCGCGGGGCCCGCTGCGATCAAAGGCCTTGAACAGATGCAGAAGACCTGGCGCGCCGAGGGGCACGACGCGACGCACCTGCGTTCGGTGCTGTTCTTCCTGGGTGCCGTCCTGACTGGAGATTCGCAGGCAAATGACGACAGGCTGATGAAGCAGGCGGGCCCATCCACATCGGTCATCTTTCACAATCTGGCCGATGAGATGGGCGCCATGGGCGGTCAAGTGCCCGACGGAGCGATCGGCGAGCTGCTCAAGACTTACCTCGAAGTGCACGCACGCTACCAGCCGGCCGATGCGAAGTATCTGCAGAATCATCGCGGCCACCTCATGTTCGTGCGCCCCGATGAAACCCACATCACGCCCGCGCTGGTGCGTAGCACGACGATGAGCGGCACGCAGGACGAACTCATCGACCGCATGCGTGAATTGCGCGACGTCGGCTACAGCCAGGTCACCGTGCAACTCGTGCATGGCCACGAGCGCGCCATCGAAGCGTGGTCTGAGGTCTTTCAGCGGGTTTGACGTGTTGTTTGCGAGGCAGCTCGGTGCCCGAGCCCGATACGCTGCCGTTGATGGTGAGCGCACTGCTGGGGCTTGCAAGCAGGCGCCGGGTCTTCTCACTGCGCACGCGCTGACAGCAGCAGTAGTCCCGGTGGGAGCGGGCTTGCCCGCGAATAGCTGCGAGCAAGATCAATCGGCTATTCGCGTGGTTACCCGACACCCTCTGCCGTGCACAGTCGCGCGCGGAGGAATTCGGGTGCCAGATCGAAGCCGTTGTCCCAAACCACGGTGTCGTGCTCGACTTGAATGGCGGCGAACGTCGCGGGATCGCGTAGCGCCGCTCAATTCGAGCGGCTCGAGGCAAAGCTCCTTCAACACTTCACCGGGATGGGGCGGGTTGTGCATCTTCATAGGTTGCCTCAGTGGTAGGCCTCCAGGTCGACATCAACTGCGTCTGGACCATCGTCTCCTAAGCTGCTGAGTCGAGGTTCTCTCGAATGATCCTGGGGTGCCGCGCGGCGATGCGCAGCAATGCCAGCGCCGGACCGTCCGGGCGCCTGCGTCCTTGTTCCCAATTGCGTAGGGTGTGAACGCTGATCCCCAGGGCTCGCGCAAAGTCCTCCTGCGTCAATCCGACGAAATTTCTGAGCGCTGCGATGTCCTCGCCGCACTCGAAAATTCCGCGCATCAGGCGCTTTCGCAGGCGCGCCGAGATTGCGTGATCGAACTGCTCGTGGTGATTTCTGAACTACTCATTTTCGTTCAAGGGTCAGCAGATCGACACGCCGACGATTGCAAAGCGCCTCGGCGTTGGACGGCGTTGTTCGGTGGGATTCGGGCATGACGGGCATGACGGATGAATGCTCGGTAGACATAGTTTGCACGCATATATAAACGATGTATATATTGCGACGATTGCCGGGACAGTCATGGATATTCCGTACATCGAACGCGCGCAGTATCGGCCCCCAGCCTTCCGAGTGGTGGCGGTGGCGCTTTGGTTCGAACTGGCGCGGCAGCGCACGGTCGTGCGGTCGCGGCTGCAGCTCGCCCGCAATCCCGATGTGCCGCCAACAGAACCGCTCATCCTCGACGGTCGCGACTTCGAACTACTCGAATTGAAGCTCGATGGCCGTGTGCTGGGCATGCACGAGTATCAACTCACGCAAGAGAGATTGTCGTTACCCGGCGTTGGCCAAGACTGCGTGTTCGAGGCCGTCACTGCAGTCGCGCCCGGTGCCAACACCACGCAGATGGGTCTGTTCGCGGCGGGCCCGTGTCTCGTCACGCAATGCGAGGCCGACGGCTTTCGGCGCATGACCTTCTATCCCGACCGACCCGACGTGCTCGCGCCGTTCTGGGTACGGCTCGAGGCAGCGCGGCAAGAGTTCCCTGTGCTGCTTTCGAATGGCGACTGCATCGAACGCGGAGATGGCCCTGATGGCCGCCACTTCGCAGTGTGGCGCGATCCGCACCCGAAACCGAGCTACATCTTTGCCGTCGTTGCGGGCGATCTCGGCGTGCTCGAAGACCGCCATGTCACCGCAAGCGGGCGTAGCGTAGCGCTGGCGATCTACGCCGCACCCGAATCGATTGCGCATTGCACCTACGCCATGGGCGCCTTGAAACGTGCGCTGGCCTGGGACGAGGCCACCTATGGGCTCGAGTATGACCTTGCGCACTACAACATCGTCGCGGTCGATGGCTACATCGGTGCGATGGAGAACAAGGGACTCAACCTGTTCGAGGCGAAGGGGATCCTGGCCGACCCCAGTTTCAGCACCGACAACGACTACCTCGTGCTCGAGCGCATTCTGGCGCACGAGGTGTTCCACAACTGGACCGGCAACCGGGTCACGTGCCGGGATTGGTTCGAACTCAGCTTGAAGGAAGGTCTGACACGCTTTCGCGACCGACGATTCTCGGAAGCGATGTCCGCCCCTGGGCCCAAGCGCATCGACGCAATCGGCTTGTTGCGTCGCAACCAGTTCGCCGAGGACGATGGCAATTCCGCGCATGCGGTGAAACCTCCCCGTTATGCCGACGTACAGAATCTCTACACCGCGACGGTCTACGAGAAGGGCGCAGAACTCATTCGCATGTTGTACGTGTTGCTCGGTGATGCACCGTTCCGAGCGGGCGTGGCCGCGTATCTCAATCGTTACGATGGACAAGCGGTGACGACGGAAGAGTTCATCACCTCACTCGAGGCGGTGAGCGGTCGGGATCTGGCCCAGTTCCGGCATTGGTACAACTATCGCGGCCGCCCGCGTTTGAACATCGAAGGCGAATACGATGCGGTCAGAAGCCGCTACGCGCTCAAGGTGACCCAGTTGCCGCCACGCGTGGCGGATCCGGAGTCGCCACCACCGGCGATGCTCATCCCGCTCGCGGTTGCGCTGTTCGCACCCGACGGGTCGCGCCTGCCGATCCGCATGGGTATCTCGCCGCAGGACGCTGCGACTGACGAAACCGTGCTCGAAGTGAGCGCCTGGCAGCACGAGTTCCTGTTCGAAGACGTACCGTGTCGCCCGATTCCTTCGGTATTGCGCGGGCTGTCGGCGCCGGTTTCCTGCGTGTTCGATCCGACCAATGCGGAACTCGCGGTGCTGATGGCCCACGAGACCGATGCATTCGCCCGGTGGGAGGCATCGCAGCAGCTCGCCACGCGTCTGGTGCGCGCCGTCGCAGCGGGTCAGGATCTCACGGCAGCGGGCGCCGACGTGTTTCTGGATGCGTTCGGCGTTGCGCTTGCCGACCAGGCGGGTGACCTCAATCTGCTGGCGCGCGTGCTCACACTGCCCGATGAATCCATGCTATCGGATGGGCTCGATCGCATTGATCTCGATGGCCACGCGCGCGGCCGCCACCTGCTGCGTCAGGCGCTGGTGCAACGCTTCGCACCGGCGCTACTCGAGGGATATCACGCGCATGCGGACACGCAACGCTACATGCCGGATCCCCGAGGCATCTCGCGTCGGGCGTTCAAGAACTTCTGTCTGGAACTGCTGTTGGCCGAACCAACTCCGACGCGGCTCGAACTTGCACTCGCCCAGGTCAATCACAGCGACAACATGAACGACGCCTATGCGGCGCTGGCGTGTCTCGTCAACGTGCCATCAGCGCAGCGTGACGCGGCGGTGCAAGGCTGTTGGGAACGCTGGCGGGAAATTCCACTGGCGCTCGGCCATTGGTTCACTGCTCAAGCGCTGTCGCGCGCATCAGACGCCATCGACAGGTTGATCGAGTTGACGAAGCACCCAGGTTTCGATGCCACCGACCCCGCGCATGGCATGGCATTGTACGGTTCGTTCTTTCGCCAGAATCGCATCGCTTTCCACGATCCGACGGGTCGCGGCTATGCACTGTTGGCCGATACGCTGCTTGCGCTGGACAAGCGCCGATCTTCTGGCTCGTCCTGGTTCATGCCACAGATCAACCAATGGCGGCGGTTCGACGAGCATCGTCAGCGTCTGATGCGCGCCGCGCTCGAGCGGGTGGCTTCGAGCCCGGACATATCCCGCGGCTTGGCGGAGAACGTTTCCAAGGCGCTCGCTGCGACATGACCTCGGAGGTGTGATGAGCCCGTCAAAAAAAAAGAAGGTGCGCGCGTACCACCGCGGCAATGTCAGAGAGGATCTCGTTCTGGCGGCTGAGCAGCTGCTCGATAAGGAGATGCTGGAAGACATCGCAGTCCGTCGTCTCGCGCTCCAGGTCGGTGTCACCCCAGGCAACTTTTACAATCACTTCGCCAATCTGAATGACCTGCTCGCGCATCTGGCTGCGAAGAAGATGCGCGACATGACCGCGGCTCAGGACGTCATTCGTTCACGGCATCGCAAACCGCTGCTGCGCATCAAGGCCACTTCGCGCGGCTTCGTTCATTTCGCGATAGACAACCCGCAGGCATATCGACTGATGTTCGGTCAACTGGTGCCCACCATGGTGCAGTACCCGGTGTTTCGCGACGCCGCCGAAGATGCCTTCGAGAAGTGCGTAGTAGATCTCTATGGGGAGGGCGTGTACGACCGCAACGATCTGAAGGGCTCGCATGCGCGCTGTCCGCATGCCTATGCGTTCTTCGCCCTCCTGAATGGCCTGGCGCGGGACGTCATCGATGGATTGGTGACGCTCGATACGCCCGCGGAGATCGATCGGTTTACCGACACCATCGTGGAGTCGCTGTTGCTGGGCCGCGCCTACGCCGATCTGCACGCACAGCTCGGCTGACGCAATCGGACTGGCCGCCCGAAAGTTGACAATCGCCTGGACGCTATATATATACACCGTTCATATAAACGGGGTTCACATTGTTGCCGGCTCTGCGCCGGCTGCAAATTCGTAAGTACCTGGAGGGGACGATCATGTCGAAGGCGATCTGGTTGGCGACTGGTAGTTTGCTGGCGATGTCCTATGCAGTACCGGACGTTGCGATCGCGGCGCCCGGGAATGAGGCGGAGGCGACCGTGGAAGAAGTCGTGGTCACTGCGAGGCGACGCGAAGAATCCTTGCAGGATACGCCGGCGTCAGTCTCGGTGATCGACGAGGATCTGCTGCGCGAACTGCGGCTGAGTGACATCGGGCAGATGATGCGGCTGGTACCCAACGTGACCGTGCCGCTCGATTCGGAAGGCACCAATACCTACATCGTCATGCGTGGCATCCGTCAGCCGGATCCACAGATCGAACCCAACTTCGGACTGTATCGCAACGGCATCTTCTACGGCGGCAGCCGCACCAATCTCAAAGCGCAGGTCGATCTGGCGCGGGTCGAGGTATTGCGGGGCAGCCAGGGCGGGCTCTATGGCCGCAACTCCTCTGGCGGCGCGGTGAACCTCGTTTACGCAAAGTTCGACGACCAGTTCGATGCGTTCACGAGCGTCACGTACGGCGAATACGACCGCAAGGAATGGGACGGCATGGTGAATCTGCCGGTGTCCGACACGTGGTCAGTGCGGGGCGCAGCCTGGTGGTACGACACCGAGGGAGGTCAGTTCGAGAATGACCTGAAGGACGAGCCCCTCGACTTCTCCGAAGACAAGGGGCTGCGACTCAGCAGCAACTGGGATCTGACGGATACGGTCTCGCTGCTGGTCACGGGGGAATACCTCGAGTCATCGGGTCCGTCCTTTCTCAACTACTCACCCGACGGGGTTCTCGACTTCTTGACGCTGATCGGTGGACCAGGCCAGAGCCGGCCGGGTGAATCGCCTACGAGTGTCCGTCGCGATACCAGTGAGCACACCGACGTCGAGCAGTATTACGTGTCGGCGGATCTGACGTGGGAGACAGCGGTCGGCCAATTCGATCTGCTCATGTCCTATCGCACTTACGAGATGGGCGCCGTCCGTGACGGTGACTCGGCGGACTTCCAGCCGAGCGACGGCTTCTTCGCATCTTCGTCGGTGCGTCGCAACAGTGAAGACGTCGACAATACCTATGTCGAGCTCCTGTGGGCCTCGAATCCCGACCGACCACTGACCTTTCTCGCTGGCGTGTCCTACTACGAGGAGAATTTCGACTTCGAGCGCGTGATCGAAAGCACGTTCGACTTCGACGTCACCGCTCTGGATCCGGCCGTGACCGGGCTGCAGACGGTGCAAGTCTTCCTGCCGGCGAAGTCACCACTGGAAGTGGAGTCCTGGTCGGCATTTGGTGAGGTCAATTACCAGTTTACGGACCGGCTGAGTGGGTTTGCGAGCGTGCGCTACATCGAAGACGACAAATCCATCGACTATCGGCAGTTCACGACCGGTGATAACCCGGACGCGGTCCGCGCGATCTTCGGTGATCTGAGCGTGGGCGACTTCGGTGCCTTCGGATTCTTCGGGTTGCTGTTTCCGCCGTTCGCGACGCAGTTCTCCGATACGTTCACCAACTGGTTGCCGGGCGGTGGTATGCGCTATGAGGTGAACGACAACGTCAATGTGTATGCGAGCATTCAAACGGGTATCCGCGCGGGCGGCTTCAACACCACCACCACTCAGCCGCAGAACATTCCGTATGACACCGAGGAGTCGATAACGTACGAGGTCGGAGTGAAAACGCTCTGGCTGGACAAGCGGTTGGTAGCCAACTTGAGCGTGTTCCGGTTCGATCAGGATGATTATCTCCTGTTCTCCGAAGACCCGGTGAACCCGTTCTTCTCGGCACTGCAGAACGCAGGTGATGCCGAGACGTACGGTGTGGAACTCGAGGTCAACGGGCAGATCACACCCTGGCTGTTTGGCGGATTCGCCTACGGCTATCTCGATCCCGAGGTCACCGACGGCATCAACTTCGGCAACGACATTTCGGGCAACATGATCAATCGCGTGCGCGAACATACGGTGAGTGCCTTGCTTGCCGTTGATGTGCCACTCGCGGGCTCTGATCTGCGGCTGATCGGCAACGTCAACAGCTCCTGGGAGATCGGCGGCTACGAGAATCCAAACGAGACCAACAGCATCGAAGATCTGACGCTCGTCGATGTGGCCTTGGGCGTTGCTGGTAACAACTGGAAGGCGGTGGGCTTCGTCGACAACCTCGGCAACGACACGGTGACACTGTTCACCTACGGCTTCCCGCCAGTACAGGATCTGACCCAGGATCGCCGCTGGGGAATCGAACTTTCGTATGACTTCTGATTGCGTCGAGGTGAACTAGAAGACACGCGTGCGCGCGCTCAACAAGACCCAAGCGGTGCTGTACGCAGCACCATGGAACGCGTACGCGTTCATCATGTTGCCGCTCGGCGTCGTGTTGCCGACGTTCTACGCCGAAACGACACTCGCGAGCATGGCGGCGATCGGCGTAGTGAGCGGAATCTCGCGCTTGTTCGACGCTGTCACCGATCCTCTGATCGGATACATCTCGGATCGCACGCGCACGCCGTGGGGCCCGCGCAAACCCTGGATCGTGATCGGCTCCGCGATCACGTGTGTGGCCATCTTTTTCCTGTTTCAGCCGCCTGCGGATGCAGGCATCACGTACTACGCCGTCGCATCGTTTGCTCTGTATCTCGGCTACACGCTGTTCGACATTCCACACAAGGCCTGGTACAGCGAAGTCACCGCCGACTACAACGATCGCTCGCGGATCGCCGGCTACGTGGCCGTGTTCACTGTGCTCGGCAGCATCCTGTTCTGGGTGGTGCCCGTGGCACTGTCGCCGATCACCGGTACTACGGCGATCGGTCCGGATTCGTTTCAGCTCATCGCGTGGCTCTTCATCATCGTGTTGCCCTTATCGATCATCGGCGCGGTGGCGTTCGTGCCCAACGGACGTACCGTTGCGATGCAGGATGCCGGGATGTCCACCTTGTGGCGATCGCTCAAGCGCAACAAGCCGTTCTGGCGCTATCTCACCGCGGTTTCGCTCTGGGCCGTGGGGCAGGGCATGTCGTTCAGCGTCGTCTTCATCGTGATGCGCGACTATCTGGGTCTGGCGGAGCGCTTCGCGGTCATGATGATCGTGTTTTTCATCGTCCAGTTCGTGTCGATGCCCATCTGGGCAAAGGTGATGATGCGCTACGGCAAGCACCGCTCCTGGGCCATCAGCTGGGGATTTGGGGCCCTGTGGAGCCTCATCATTCTGACGTTCGAGCCGGGCTCGGCACCGTTCTGGCCGGCGCTTGGGCTGATGACGGTATCGGCCGTCGTCAATGCCGCCAGCTACATCGCGCCACGCGCGGTGCTCGGCGACATCGTCGACTACGATCTGCTGCGCAGTAAGACCAACAACAGCGGCAAGTACTATTCCTTCAACACACTGCTCGACAAGTCATTGATCGGTCTCGGTGTGGGGGTCACGTTTCCGCTCCTGAGTTCATTCGGCTACGAAATTGGTGCACAGAACAGTGAAACGGCCACCTTCGGCCTGCTGTTCTGTTATCTCGGTATACCGCTGGTGACGCATCTCGGCGCTGCGGCGTTGCTGTGGAACTTTCCGATCGACGCACGCCGTCATGCCATCATCCGTCGGCGTATCGATCAGCTGACGGCCCGCAAGGAAATCGTGGTGAGCACATGAACTCGAAGCTGATGCACAGAATCGAGGAGAGCCTGACACCCCCCACACGTTTCGTCGGGGATGGACAACGCTGGCGGCTCGACACGCGTATGGCTCACTACGCCGTGCCTGGCGTCTCGGCGGCCGTGTTCGGCGGCGGGGAACTCGTCGCTTCGGCTGCCTATGGTGTACGCGCCAACGGGAACGCCGCCACGGTCGACGAGTCGACTCGTTTTCAGGCGGCGTCGATGAGTAAGGTGGTGACCGCGTTCATGGTGATGCAGCAGGTGGAGCGCGGGCGGATCACCCTGGATGACGACGTGAACCGCTATCTGCGCTCGTGGCGAGTGCCGGATAGCCCGCTCACCGTGCAGCACCCGGTGACCTTGCGACGCATTCTCACCCATCGCGCTGGACTTACGGTGCACGGATTTCGTGGCTATCCGCGTCGCGATCCGATTCCCGACGTGGTCACGGTGCTGCGTGGCGAAGACGGCGTGACCGGGCCCGTGTTGGTCGACATCCCGCCCGATAGCCAGCAGCGCTACTCCGGCGGTGGTACGACGGTTGCCCAATTGCTGCTCGAAGAGGTCACCGGCGTCGGCTTCGCGGATCTGGCCAAGGCGAGCGTGTTCGGGCCGCTCGGATTGACACGTTCGACGTTCGTTCCGCTCACCGATGATTCAGCCGCGGCGAATGTCGCGGTGGGGCATCGCTCGGATGGTTCGCCGGTGGTGGATGGGTGGCACAATTTCGCGCAGCTCGGTGCCGCCGGACTGTGGACCACGGCGGTCGAATTTGGCCGTTTCTTCGCCGAAATTCATCGTGCATGGCACGGGCGATCGAAGCTGCTCAGCGCCGCATTGGCCCACGAAATGTTGACTCCCCCCTACAACGATCAACGTGGCCTGGGGCCCATGGTCTACGGCACCGCCGACAATCCCCGTTTCTTTCACGATGGCGACAATCAGGGTTTCCACTGCGCTGCGACCTGCTATGCAGGCAGTGGCCAAGGCGCGGTCGTCCTGACCAATGGCGATCTCGGTCCGGCCCTGTGGCGTGAGATCCTCGCCGGGATTGCGACGACGTGCGATTGGCCCGGTTTTCTCGAACCTGCGTTCGCCGTGCATCATCTCGATCCAAGCAGGCTGCACCACTACGCGGGTGAATACCGAATCACGGCCGGCTACGAAGGATCGAACATTGTCGTGCGGATGGTGGGCGACGCGCTCGAAGGCAGTATCGAAGGCATTCCGACGCGCAAGCTGTTGCCGATCTCGGCGACCGATTTCAGGTCTCGTGAGACTCCGTTCACGACACGTTTTACGATCGACCGTTCGGGGCAGGCCAATCGGGTGCAGATTCTCGATGGTGAGGAAGTCCTGATCGTGGCGCAGCGGGAGGCGACATGAAGGAATTGTTGGCAGCAATTGAGGCATCGGCGCCGCGCCTGCTCGAGCAGTATGGATGTCCGGGGCTTGCGGTCGCGCTGCTCGAGGGTGGCGATACGGAATTCCGCACCTTCGGCCTCGCGGACGTCGAGCGTGAGCTTGCCGTGACGGTCGCGACGCGCTTCCATGTCTGTTCCATCTCCAAGGCGGTCGCGACGTGGGGCGTGATGCGCCTGGTAGATGAGGGCCGGCTCGATCTCGATGTACCCGTGGACGACTACCTCACGCGTTGGCACTTGCCACCCAGCGAGTTCGACAATCGCGAGGTCACGGTGCGGCGCATTCTCAGTCACACGGCAGGTCTGCCGGTGGAGGGTTACTCCGGCATCGCACCTGCTGTGGCGTTGCCCACGATCGAAGCTGTGCTGGACGGTGGCTCGCCGCCCCTGGACGAGCGCTTGGCCCAATACGCGCGCAAATGGGGCATGGATCCAGCGACCAAGCACGAACGCGTGCGCGTGGTTCGCAAACCCGGCACGGTGTTCAGTTACTCCGGTGGCGGCTACCTGGTGCTCGATCTGTTGCTCGAAGAACTCACGGGCATGACCGCAGCGCAATACCTGGATGATGCGGTGTTGGCGCCGTTGGGTCTGGGAAGTTCGACGTTCCATATGATCGAGCCAGGTCCTGGAGTTGCGGTGCCTTACGACGAAGATGGGGCTGCGCTGCCGCACTACCGGGTTATTCACAAGACGGCCGGTGGCATGAGCGCGGACATTCGTGACCTTGCTCGCTTTGCACGGGCCGAGTTCGCTTCGCCGGACGCAGCGCAGGTGGGCAAGGGTCTACTGACGCGCGAATCGTTCGAGCTGATGTTCGAACGCGTGATGTTCGCGGAGCGTGCAGGGGGCATGGATTTCGACATCGGTCTCGGCCACTTTCTCGGTCGGCTTGGACGTCACAGACTGGTGCAACACTCTGGCGGCAGCGCCGGCTGGCGCAGCATCTACTTCGTGCTTCCGGACGTGCAGCGCGGATTTGCCGCGCTCATCAACAGCTCCGCGGGCAACGAAGTCTGGCAAGCCCTCGCGCGGACGTGGGGTGAGTCCGCGGCTGAATGACCTGTCCCCTCCAACTGGAGCCACGCAGATGACCTACGCTGAAAACAAACCGCTCACCACATGGCTCGCCAATGAGACGCCCGAGCCGGTGCTCGAACCCGAATTGCCGATCGTCGATCCGCACCACCACCTGTGGGACATCCGCACCAGCCGCGTGGAACCGCTCCTGAGTTTCGAGCAGAAGGTCTACCTCTGCGAGGAAATCACCAACGACATACGCAGCAGCGGTCACAACATCGTGCAGACGGTGTTCGCCCAGTGCGGTGCGTTTTACCGCGCCGATGGTCCGGAAGCCATGCGCTGTGTGGGTGAAACGGAATTCGTGCACGGCATCGCCGCGATGAGCCGCTCGGGTATCTACGGCGCGACGCGCTTGTGCACCGGCATCTTCGGCGCAGCCGATCTGCGGCCCGGCAAAGCGGCGGAGCTGGTGCTGAAGGCGCACCTTGCGGCGTCGCCGAACTTCCGCGGCATCCGCACCGCGTTTCCCGGCGATCTCAATGCGCAGTTCCTCGAAGGTTATGCGCTGCTGGCCAAGCTCGGTCTGTCGTTCGATAACTATTCACCTGACCATGCGCGTCTGCCGACGCTAGCCAAGCTCGGCGCAGCGCACCCGGACGTGACGATCATCGTCAACCATCTCGGTGGCCGGATCGATCCCGATGCGCGCCCGGATGCAGTTGCGACCTGGCGCAAGCACATCGATGCGATTGCGGCATGTCCGAATGCCGTGATGAAGGTGGGCGGCGCGCAGATGCGCGTGGGTGACTGGGAGCCTGCGTTTCACATGCACCGGCGCGCACGTCCCATCGGCTCGGAAGAACTGTGCGAGTTGCTCTATCCCTACTATCGCTATGCGATCGACGCCTTCGGGCCGCAGCGTTGCATGTTCGAAAGCAACTTCCCCGTGGACAAAGAGTGCGTCTCTTACCGCACGCTGTGGAACACGTTCAAACGCATTGCCGCGAAGGCGGGGCTCAGCGCAGCCGAAAAGGCGGCGATCTTCAGCGGCACCGCGACGCGGGTATATCGGCTGGACTAGGTAGTCTTTGCTGCGTGATCCCCAATTGCGCAATATCTCAAACTGAGATATTGTGCGCAGGCGTGAAAATTGTGCGAGTGATTTCCCGGCGGGCATTATCGGTGTTCTGGCGCGTGCACCCGCAGTCCAAGGCGCCGCTCGCGGCGTGGTACCGGGTGCTCGAACACACCAACTACCGTGACTTCAACGCACTCAAAGAGACCTTCAGGACCGCGGACTATGTCGCGCCCTTCACGATTTTCGACATCGGCGGCAATCGATTTCGGGTGGTCACCGCCATTCACTACAACCGTGGGTACGTGTATGTGCGGCACGTGTTCACGCATGCAGATTACGATCGCTGGTCGAGTTCGCTGAAGAAACCGAAACGGAAGGCATGATGACGCGTCGCAGAGCATCGGAAATCAAAGGTCTGACACCTGCCTGGCGCGCGCTCGAGGCGAACGCCGCTGTGAAGCTCTGCGCAGTCCGGTCGGCACGGCACTACAACGACATGATCGAGTTCATGAATACCCTCATCGACGAGATCGGCGACCGGGAAGATCATGCGCTCGCGGGTCTGCTCGATGTGGTGACCACATTTGTGCGTGACTACGAGGAGCAACAGGTGACCATGCCGCAGGTCAGTCCGTCGGCTGCGCTGCGCGTTCTGATGGATCAGCACGCGCTGCGCCAGGTGGATCTGGCAGCGCTGTTCGGCTCGCAATCGAACGTGAGCGAAGTCTTGAGCGGCAAGCGCTCGATCAATGCGCGCCAGGCGCGTGCCCTGGCGGAGCGCTTCTCAGTTTCGCCGGCAGTGTTCGTTTAGCCAGGACCTGGCACAGGTTACTTGCTCGCGAATAGGCCAGGTCTTCCGGCTCCGACATGAAATTGGGCTGCGGGTGCGCTGCGCTCAATCGTCGGCAACCAGAATCAGCGTGCCGGTCGTCGAAAGGCTGCCGCCGGTGCCGTTGACGATGCACGTGCGCGCGCTGGTCTGCTTGCCAGCATCGCCATTGATGCCGTCTTCCGCAGTACCCGACAGCTGACGATACGCTTCGATCAGGAGCGGCATGCCGTACATGCCGCTGTGGTTGAACGACAAGCCGCCGCCGTTGGTGTTGATGGGGAACTTACCGCCCGGTGCGGCGCGTCCGTCTTTCCACAGGAGGTGTCCCTCGCCGCGGGGCGCGAGCCCCAGCATCTCGGCGGTGATCGCGGCGGTGATGGTGAACGAGTCATAGAGGAGCGCCATTTCCATGTCGGCGGGCCCCATGCCGGCCATGGTGTAGGCCGCTTCTGCGGATGCGCGTGCCGACGTCGCGGTGAAGTCCTCCATTTCCAGCATGTTCGAGTGGCCCATACTCTCGCCGGCACCGGCAATCCACACCGGGCGGGTGTTGAGGCTGGCCGCGACCTTTGGGCTCACCACCAGCACGGCGCCGCCGTGATCGGTGACCATGCAGCAGTGCAGAATCGTCAGCGGCCAGGCGATCAGGCGCGAGGATTCCACCTGCTCGACGGTGATCGGGCCACCGAATGGGTGCTTCTTTTTCGAGTACATCGCGGCCCGCGGATTGAGGGTCGCCCAGTCGCGGCTCACTTTGGCGATGTGGGCATAATCCTCGCGCTTGGTGCCGAATTCGTGCATGTGCCGCACCATGGCGTGTGCGTATGCGCCCGATGCACCCATGACGCCGTAGGCCATGCTCATTTCATGGGCGGGCGATGCCACGCCGCCGCCACGGCCGTAGTTGCCCGTGCCGCCACCGCCGATGGCACGCGCCGAATGGCCGTTCTCGCCGTGGCTCACGAGGGCAATGTCGAAGATGCCCGCATGGATCGCGGCCATTGCGTGATGCACGTGCATCTCGAATGAGCAACCACCCACGCCAGTGGTGTCGATGTATTTCGGGCGGATGCCGAGATGCTCGCACAGCTCCGACGACCAGCCGGTGGAGAACACGCCTTCGATGCGCGAGATCGCAACGCCAGTCTGCACGCTCAGATTCTTGATTGCCTCGATGTGCAGCTGCAGCGCCGTGACCGGTGTCTTGAGAAACCCAATCTCGTTGGCTTCCGCGGCGCCGACGATGGCGGCCGCCTTGTGCAATACGCCCGGCATGATCAGCCCTCCACCACGCGAAAGAATGGGATGTGCACGTCGTCGTTCGCCGCTTCGAACTCGACGCGCACCTTGGCGCCGATGCGAATCGCTTCGGGCTTGCCCGGATCGACGCCGCGCAGCACCGTCAGCATGCGATCGCCTTCCTTCAGATCGATGTAGGCGGTGACGTACGGCGCGTGCTTGGCCCAGGGACCATAGGCGACGTTTTGCACCGCGTAGGTGTGAATCGTGCCCTCGCCACTGCCTTCGACCCATTCGAGGTTCATCGAGTGACAGTGCGGGCAGATCAACCGCGGGTACCAATGCACGCGACTGCAATCCTGACACCGCGGCAGCATCAGCTTGCCAGCCTTGGCGCCGTCCCAGAACGGTTTCGTGTGAGTGCCCGGGGTGGGGATGGGCAGGTCGTAGCTCATTGACGTTCCTTCGATCCAATATCAATGCGGCTGATGATAGCGCGACTGGGTGCCGCGACCTGCCAGCCCGGATCGGTTAAGGTTACCGGCCTTGTCGATGATTTCCGCAGGAGTGTTTTTCCGTGAGCGAAGCCGTATCCACCCCGTCACCGCACAGTAACGCCGCCATAAACACCGGGCCGCTGCCGGACGCCAAAGACATCGCGCTGGCGGCCATCAACCCGATCAACCCGCGCCTCTTCAGCGAGGACCGCTGGCAGGGCTATTTCGAGCGCCTGCGCAAGGAAGATCCGGTTCACTTCAACGAGCTCGACTGGGCGGGCCGCTACTGGTCGCTCACAAGATACGACGACATCAAGACGGTCGACTCCGATTTCGAGAACTTCTCGTCGGCGTCGGGCATTACGCTCGGGCTGCCGATCGGCGCCGAGCCGCCGAAAGGTGCGCTGCAAGGCATCAAGACCTTCATCGCTTCGGATCCACCGGTGCATGGCGCGCAGCGCAAGACGGTCGCCGGTGTGGTGGCGCCTGGCAATCTGGTGAAACTCGAATCACTCATCCGCGAGCGCACCTGCCGGGTGCTGGATGACCTGCCCGAGGGCGAGACCTTCGACTGGGTCGATACGGTGTCGATCGAGCTCACCACGATGATGCTCGCCACCTTGTTCGACTTTCCCTTCGAAGATCGCCGCAAGCTGACGCGCTGGTCCGACGTCACGTTCGCGATTCCGCAGCCGGGCGGCATCATCGAGTCGGTGGAACAACGGCGTACCGAACTGCTCGAGTGTCTCGACTACTTCACGCGCTTGTGGAACGAACGCAAGGCGAATCCCGGGGATGATCTGGTGTCGATGCTCGCCCACGGCGAAGAGACCAAGAACATGCCGCCCATGGAGTTCCTCGGCAATCTGCTGCTGTTGATCGTCGGCGGCAACGACACTACGCGCAACACGATGTCGGGCAGCGTGTATGCGCTGAATAAGTTTCCCGGTGAGTACGACAAGTTGACCGCCAATCCCAAGCTGATCCCGCAGATGGTGCCGGAAGTGATCCGCTGGCAGACACCACTCGCCTACATGCGCCGCACGGCCAACCATGACTGCGAGATCGGCGGCAAGGCGATCAAACAGAACGATCAGATTCTGATGTGGTACATCTCCGGTAATCGCGACGAGACGGTGTTCGACAATGCCGATGCGCTCGACATCGAGCGGCCCAATGCACGCCAGCACCTGTCGTTCGGATTCGGCATCCATCGCTGCATGGGTAACCGGTTGGCCGAACTGCAGCTGCGCGTCTTGTGGGAGGAATTGCTCGCGCGATTCAAGCGGGTGGAAATGCAGGCGGAGCCGAGCCGCACGTTCTCATCGTTCGTGCATGGCTATACGCACCTGCCGGTGAAGGTGGTGCGCAAGTAGGTCGTGATGTGGGAGCGGGCTGGCCCGCGAATGGCCGATTGCCCGCGCGGGTAGCCGTCCAAGCCTGCGTTCGCGCGCATGACGGCGCGGCGCCCGGCGTCGTACCATTGCGCAAATCATTCATGGGACCCGTATGGGCCGCATATTCGAAGTCCGCAAGCACACGATGTTCGCGCGCTGGAATCGCATGGCGAAGCAGTTCGCGAAGGTCGGCAAAGACATCACCATCGCCGTGCGCGCCGGCGGGCCCGACCCGAACAGCAATCCGGCACTGCGACGGGTGATACAGAACGCCCGCGCCGTGAACATGCCGAAGGACAAGGTCGACGCGGCGATCCGTCGAGCATCCGGTGCCGATGCCAAGGACTATGAAGTCGTCATTTACGAGGGATACGCACCGCACGGCGTTGCCGTGATCGTCGAAGCCGCCACCGACAACACCAAGCGTACGGTCGCGAGCGTGCGCAGTATCTTCAGTAAGCATGGCGGCAATCTGGGCACCACAGGCGCGGTCGAATACATGTTCAAGCGGATGGGCGTATTCCGACTCGCGCCCGAGGGCATCGACCAGGACGATCTCGAACTGTATCTGATCGACCATGGTCTCGAAGAAATGGGTGAAGGCAGCGGCGAGAAGGGCGAACCTCAGCTCATCGTACGATGCCCGTTCGAGGAGTTCGGGAACGTACAGAAGGCGTTGGAAGAACGCGGCCTGGTACCGCTGTCAGCGGAGCACGAATACGTCTGCATAGCACCGACTCAGTTGAGCGAAGCCGACGCCAACGAAGCACTCGAACTGATCGACAAGCTCGAACAGGACGACGATGTGCAGCGCGTATTTCACACCGTCGCCTGAACGCACGCGCGATGCCGCTTCCGCTCTGCGCTGACTCCGCCGACGGTTGAACGAAAAGGCCGTCAGCGCGCACTGATCAGGGCGACGATTGAGGGGTCCGGGAGATGCAGCGTAGCGACGGCGAAGCAATGGCCCAGTTCGACATTCGGCGCTACCAAGGCAGCGACCTCGACGCGATCTACCGCATCTGTCTGCAGACGGGAGATGCGGGCACGGATGCAACCGGCACGATCGACGCAGAGCTGCTCGGCCACTATTTCGCCGCACCCTATGCGGTGCTCGAGCCCGATCTCGCCTGGGTCGCGACCGCCGACGAAAGCCCTTGCGGTTACATCGTCGGCACCGCCGATTCGGATGCGTTCGCGGCAATTGCGCGCGAGCGCTGGTTTGCACCACTGACGCACCGCTACCCTGCGAGACCCAGGTTCGACGGAAGCCCCGATGCCCGGATGATCCGCTCGATTCATGCCGGGTATCGCGCGCCTGCGTTTGCGTCTGACTATCCCGCGCACCTGCACATCAATCTGCTGCCGATTGCGCAGGGGCAGGGGATGGGTGGGAAGCTGATGGACACATTCTGTCGTGCGCTGCAGACAAGGCAGGTTGCGGGCGTGCACTTCGGCGTCGATCGCCGCAACGAGCGAGCGCTTCGCTTCTACCCCAAGCTCGGCTTCGAGATCATTGACAACCAACATCCGACGGCCGTCTTCTTCGGCATGAAGCTATCGCAATGGGGACGCAGCGCGTGACCAACCGGAATCTCGCGGAGGCATTGGGCTTTGCGCCCAACGCGAAGCTCCTGATCGTGCACGCCGACGATTTGGGTCTGTCGCGCTCGACCAATATCGCGGCGATGCGCGCCTTCGAGCAGGGCGCGATTACCTCGGGCAGCGTCATGGTGCCGTGCCCGTGGTTTGGTGACTTCGCCGCGTACTACCGCGCGCACCCATCGCTCGACGTCGGCATTCACGCCACCTTGACTGCGGAGTGGGCGCACTACCGCTGGGGTGGGGTGCTGCCCGCGACGGAGATTCCAAGTCTCCTCGACCAGCAAGGTTACCTTCACGCCAGCGTCGAGCAGGTTGCGCTGCACGCCGACATCAACGAGGCCGAGCGGGAACTGCGCGCGCAGATCGAACGCGCCATCGACTTCGGTATCGAGCCGACCCATCTCGACACACACATGGGCAGCGTCATGGCCCGCCCCGAACTCGTGGACGTCTATCTGAGGCTCGGCAAGGAATTCAGCCTGCCGGTGCTTGCGCCTTCGCGCGGGTGGTCGGGGGAGGTTTCGCCCTACGCTGCCGCGGCGCGCGCGATGGGATTTCGAACGTTGGATGGCCTCTACATGATGCATGCGCACGACCCGACGAAGTCGTGGGCGCAGGCCTACGGCGAGATGATCGCGGCCATCGGCCCGGGGCTCAATCAACTCATCGTGCATCTCGCGATCGACGATGCGGAGATGCAAGCGATCGCGGTGGATCACCCGGACTTCGGATCGGCCTGGCGGCAGTGGGATCTGGACTTCGTGCTCGGCGAAGAATTTCGAAGCCAGCTGATGGCGAACGATGTCGAGCTGATTACCTGGGGACAGGTCCGCTCCCACAGCTTCGGTTCCTGACCTCGAAACCGGAACCGCGCTCTACTTCACTTCGCTCCAGAAAATGATGCGGTCGTGCCCTCGAAAACGACCGAAGGTCGCCGTCGCTGAAGGATCTTGAACACCTGCACCCTGCCAATCGAATTCCAGCCAGGCGGGCGCATCGGCGGTCATTCTGAGAATGCCGGTTGCGCCACCGTTCGGCGCCATCAAGTTGAGGTTGAAGTCAGCACCGATGGGGGATGCACGGTATTGATCAGCGGCGACGCCCGGCGCGCCACAGGCAAACGCGCCACTCGCGCCCGCCGCATCCCAGATGCAGGTTGCACCCGGCAGCAGGGCGTCACCGGTATCTGCGTCGGTGATCGCAACCGTGTTGATGGTGGTGCATGTGTCGGCGAGGTTGGGCTGGAAACGATTGCTCGCGCCGGCAAAGTACTCGACCCGCATCGGCACGGGTAGAGTCTGCAGTTCGGATCCATAGGCTGCATCGATGTTCAAACGCCCGTAGCGGATGGGCACGCCGACTGGCGATAAGTTCAAAGGCAGACCCGCAGCCGTCGTACCGTCTTCGGTGTCGGTGACGGCGGTCAGCGCACGAGTGACGTCGCTGACGAACTCGCCCACCTGATCGTTCAAGGTGCGGCCATACGTGAAGGCATCATCCACCAAGGTCAGCGACAGCGTGCCATCGCCGTTGTCGAGCAGTGTTGGCGCACCCGGTACCATGCTGACCGTCACCGGCGTTGCGCCATCGGCACCCAGTGTCGTTGCATCGCCGCTCAGCGTCGACAGGCTCACTTCCGCAGGCGCCAGCTTGTTGTAGGCGCCCGTGTAGTTGCGTGTTGGCGAGCCGTCGCCGGCCCTGGCTGTGATCAATAGTTCCGGAACAATCGAGTAGCCAATGCCTGTACCGGCGTAGCTGAACCCGGTACAGGTGTTGGCCAGCGCGCCGGGTTCGCTGACCACGACATCGAAATGGTCTGGCGTGAAGCGCCCCACCCAAGCCGTTGCGGCGGGATTGGCGAAATCGCAACCAATGCGACCATTGCCGTCGGGCGCGTTGGCGAGACTTCCCGGAATGCAGTCACCAGGCTGATCCACCGCAGTGAATCCTGCATCGCGAATGGCGTTGGCGAGGAAGCGGAAATTGCCAACCTCGCTGTAGCTGAAGGTCGTGCCAGTCGCGATGCCCGTCGCCGCATCGGCACTGCCAAAACCACCGCCGAGGTTGCCAATGGCCACCGCACCTGCGTGCGCCTCAATCGGACTCGCCACGACCACGGGTGTGCCCTCATAGCCGGGACCCGCGGATACCGAGAGGCTGAAGGCAGCCCCCACCTCGAGCGCCGGAGCGCCCGAGGCACCTGCGTTGTTCAAGGCGGCAGGCTGCAATGCGAACGCGGTGGGTCGCACCGAGAAACTGTCGGTCGAACAACCCACGACGGCCGGTGAATCGTTGGCATCGGTGACCCTGCAAGCGACCGCGGGATACGCGCGCGCGACGGCGAACATGGGGCTCTGCGCGCGGCCGCCATCCGCGGCGCGAAATGTCACCGGCGCGGAGAGGGCTGGCGTCAAGGCGGGCAATGCGGGGCAAGACCCCCCGCTGGAGGAATCGACCAGTTCAACGTTGATCGTACGGTCGGTCGTCTGCGCATACTGGGTGTCGATTCCATCGGCGACGTTGTCGCCGTCGCCATCGCGCAGGGCCGCGATATCCAATACGAAGGACGAGCCCGCAGCTTTGGTGTGCAGCCGTCCCGTGATTGCGTCATCGCCCGGTTCAATGCAGTTGAAGGCAAATGCGGGTTCGTCGACGACGATCAACGTACCGCACACCTGGGTCTTGTCCTTCAATATAGCCAGTGCACCGCCGCTTAGTGGACGCTGGTAAACGGAGAACTCGTCGATGGCGCCGTTGAATCGCCACCGACTGGTGGCTTCGGACGTGCCATCGACTTCGCCGCCAATGCTCGCCGGTCCATTGTCGATACCCCAGTTGTTGGTGTAGGTGTCCTGCGCGACCGGCGTCAAACCGCCATCGACATAGATCTTGCGCGTTTTGTTCGGCGCGTCGTGGACCACGGCGACGAAATGCCACGCGCCTTGCGTGATCACCGCAGGGCTGTCCAGGATCACCGGCTGCACGGCGCGCGAGAAGAAGCGTAAGCGGCCCGCGCCGCCGTCACCGAGGCTGAACGCGAATCCGCCGCTGTTGTTGCGATCATCGGCGAAGATGCGTTGATCGTTCCCCAGTTCGTTTGGCCTTATCCAGGCTGCGATGGTGAAGCTGCCGCTCAGATTCGGAAACGTAGGCAGGCTCACGTAATCATCCGTGCCGTCGAATGATCCATGGCGGCAGGTGCCGGGCGAGTTCGGCACGATCGGATAATCGTACGCGGTGCGTGCACCGTTGAAGGCCGTGCCTTGATTGCCGTTGCCGGAACTGTCGGTCACGCTGCCCCAATTCAGTTCGTTCATGTACCAAACGGCCAAGGGGTCACAGTCGGCCGCGGTTTCCAGACCGATCTCGGCAGCCCCCGTGTAGGCGTCGCCGTAGTTGTCGGCCGTGTGCAACCGAAACAGCCGCGCAGTGACGGATGGGAAATTCCAGCTTTGGGATGTCGCCGCCTGATTGGCAGTAAAAACATACGAAGGCCCGACCGGATCGCCCAGCAGTTCGAATTCGCGTGCCCCGATGTAGCTGCCGTCGCCATGATTGCTCACCGTTCGCAGCCTGGCTGCGACGACCCCCGTCGCCACATCGTCGAGATCGAGCGTGAACAGCTGACGGGTCGAGGTGTCGCTCGCCTCGAACGTGTGGGATGCAACCACAGATGGGCCGAGCAGGCGTAGCTCACGGACACCGATGTAGCCGGCGTCGCCGTAGTTGCTGATGGTCTGCAGCCGAACCGCGGTCACGTCGGCCGGCCGATCGGCGGGGTCGATCACGAACACCTGTTCGGTCGCACTCTGTTGCGCCACGAACGTCTGGTTGCGCACGATGCTGTCGCCCAATACCTTGAACTCGCGCACCCCAACGTAGGTGTCGCCGTAGTTGTTGATCGCCCGCAGACGCACCGCGGTCACCTGAGTCGGTTGCGCGGCGGGGGCGAGCGAAATGACCTGCTCGGCTGCGGCTTGAGCCGCGCTGAAGGTGTGGCTGGGACCGACGGCATCGCCCAGCAACTCGAGCTCGCGAATGCCCGTGTAAGCATCGCCAAAATTGCTGAGCGTACGCAGACGGAAGGCGGTCACATTGGTTTGCGTCGCCACCGACCAGGTCTGGGGCGCGCTGCCCTGGGTTGCACTGAATACCGTACCACCACCGGGCGCCAGTACCGGCTGCCACGCACCACCACCGATCTGAACGTCGACTTCGAACGTCGCGACCGATCGGGCGCTGCCATAGTTCTGCATCCGCAGCGTCGAGAAGTTCACGGCATCGCCGGTGCTGCCATTCAGGTCCGTGTCGAATGCGAACTGCAGCGTATTGGTTGGATTGCTGCTCAACCATATGGACAGCGGGCTGCCATCGATCAGGTTCACGCCGGCCCAGCTGGTGGTGTTGACCTGCGAATTGACGCTGGTCAGCACACCGCCTTCATGCCGCGAGAGAAAGTTGAACCCCGAATCTCCTGCCGCCGATCCAGGTACGGGCAACTTGGTCCACGTCGGCACTGTCGCCGTTTGTACCTCGATCTGGAAATCCTTCAGCGACCGTGCACTGCCATAGTTCTCGAACGCGATCTTCTGCAACGTGAATTGATCACCTGCAGTGCCAGTGCTGCCGTCATCGTTGCCGTCGAACACGAAATCCAGATTGTTGTTCGCCTGGTCGCTCAGCCAGATGGTCTGGGTGGAACCATCATGGATGTTCGCCGCTGCCCAACTGCTGCTGTTCAACTCGCGATTGATGGCGGTCAGGGTGCCGCCGTTGTGAGACTGCGCGAAGTTGAAATCGGGCTGACCGGCGGTGCTGCCCGGCACCGGTAGCGCCGTCCACGCGGGGTTGGTTGCAGTCTTGACCAGAATCTGGAACTCGCGCACGGAACGGGTGCTGCCTTCGTTCTGCATGGCGATCTTCTCGAGTGTGAAACGATCGCCCGCATCGCCGGTCAAGCCGGTGACGCCATCACCATCGGGATCGAAGGAGAAGTCGAGGTTGTTGTTGGTCCGGTCGCTGAGCCAGATACTCTGGCTCGCGCCATCGTGGATGTTTGCGGCGGCCCAGGAGGTGCTGTTCAGCTCGCGGTTGATCGCATCGAGGCGGGCCCCTTCCTGGGCCGATGCAAAATTGAAATCCGGGTCACCGACGTTGCTGCCAGGAACTTCCAGCTTTTCCCAGGTCGTACCGTCCTGGCTGACTTCGACTTGAAACTGTCTGATCGACCGGCTGCCGCCGTAGTTGTGTAGCGCAAATTGGCTGATATCGACCGTGTTGCCCGCACTGCCATCCCAATCGGTATCGAATGCGAAGTCGAGAGTGTTGTTGCCCTTATCACTCAACCAATAGTCACCGAGATTGCCGTTGTTGATGTGCGCGGCCGCCCATGTGGAACTGTTCAGCTGCTTGTCGTGCGCCGTCAGGCGTCCACCCTGACCCCAATGCACGTGGTTTGCGGGGCCTACCGGATTCGCCTGCGCAACAATGGGGGTCCAGCCGATCGTTCCGGTATCGGTGCTGAGGGAGGCATCCAGCGTATACAGCAACACGAACTGCCGGATCGAACGGTTGCTGCCATGGTTCTGCAACGTGAATTGACCGAAACAACGCTCGGTGCTGCTCGCATCGAAGGCAAAGATCAGATCGTTGTCACGCCGGTCGGATAGCCAGCGGGTCGACGTGTTGTCGTCGAGCAGGTTGGTGGCCGCCGAACTGCTACTGTTCAACTGCTTGTCGGCCAGCGTGTTGATGGCCGTACCACCCGGCGCGAACAGATCGGCGGCGTAGGCGTGGCAAGCGATCAGGCCCGTCCCGAGCAGCGCGGCCAGTCGCAATGGAATCAGCCGACTCATGGCTTTGCCCGCACCCGCACGCGACGCTGCGCGCTGTAACCGACCACGTCACAGCGCCCATCGCTTTCCAGGGTGTAGTGACTGACGCCGCCGACCAATACGCTGCGGCACTGCACGGCTGCCTGACAGCTACGAAGTCCGACGCTCTGCAGATCGAAGGTCCAGTCAGCACATGCACCGCCGCCGAGCGGCGCGAATACCTTGTTCAGCCCCAGCTGTGCGCCAGTCTCGGCCGCGAGGAACGCGTTGTGATCCATCACGTTCTGTGCGAACTCGTCACCCGAGGTTTTCACCATGCCGGTAATCGCAACCGCGAGCATGCTGACCACCACGATCAGAAAGATCGCGGCGACCAGGCCGACCCCCGATTGCTTACGGTACATTGCGCACCTGCACGAGGTCTTCGATCCGCACCGAGTCGGTGTCACGCGAGAAAGTGATGTCGATCTGCACCACGGCATTGCGGGTGAGGGTGGCGGTGTCGACCGCAAACGGCGCGACGGTGCTGACGCTCTCCGCAAGCAATGCCCGGTTCGGTCGTGTGGTGGGCAAACCCGTCGCTGCGGGTTGCAGGGGAACGAATCCATAGTCTTGATAGCGCCACAGGCTGCCACCGTCGACGCAGTAGCTGATCGGGGTCGCTACCAGGAACACGCGTTGGTTGGGCGACGGCGCGCTGAACTGATGGGCCGCTGCCATGGTCACTGTGACCTCGTTGTTCGCATCCGGAGCAGACAGCGTCACGGGCTCGCTGATGACTCCGGGTGAGCCAACGGTGTACACGGCCGCGCTTGGATACACGACCGCGCGCGCACCCATGACGACCGGTGGCGGATCGAAGGGCACGACCAGAAAACTGGTGGCGGCCGCTGCCACGGGCAACGTGCCGTACGCAGATGCCGCCAGGATCGGTACGAACTCGAGGCAACCGCCGGCTACCCGCACGCTGTTCGGCAAGGCATCACGCAAGCTTCTGCTGATGCGGTCGATCGCAAACCGCGCATCGCCCGCCAGCTCAGTTCTGGTAATGGTGGAGGCCAAGCCGGCGGAGGAGTCGGTGATGAACCGAACTGTGCCGACCGCCAGGATGCCCATCACCATGATCACAGCGACCAGCTCGACCAGCGTGAATCCTTGTTGCGCGCTGCCGCCCATCAGTAATTCGTCCGCAGCACGGGAAAGTTGAGCGCAGTCCCGTTTGGCGGGGTCACCGACACCGTGACCAGCTTGGCATCGGTCGCATCGTCCAGATTGAACGCTGCGATCTGCGTCGCATCCGCATAGCTGACAGACACCGCAACGCGAAAGCCGGGGTATCCGGTTCTCGGATTGCCCTGCGCATCCAGAGGGGGCGACTCATCCAGGCCGTGATAGTCATCGACATCGTCGAACTCAGCCCGCGCTTCGCCATCGGCGCCCGGCGCAGAACAGGGGGTTGTGAGCACAGAGCACGGGGGTACGCCCCCGTTGGGGGTTGTCTCGTCGTAGCGTCGGGCCGCGATCTCTTCGATGTACGACTGAGCCAGCGCGACGCTCTTCGTTTGCCACAAGCCGTCGCTCTGGTGGCGGAAGGCAAAGCTGAGTGTATTGGTTATCGCCAATACCGAGACGCTGATGATCATCATGGTGACAATCAACTCGACCAGCGTAAGTCCCCGTTGGCGGGTCTTGTCAGCTGCAGGCAGCATCGGTCGAGTAACCAGTTGGATGAATACACGCTTGGCGATTGCTGTCACCGCTCAGTAGCAGATCGACACCCATCGATGCATCGCCCGACCCCGCACCAATTTGTATCGTGTCGAGATCGCCGGCATGCGAGAACGTAATCAACAACGGCGTTGCAGCGTCAATCGGTGCGCTGACTGCACCGCTCGTGGCCTGCAAAGTGGTGTTGTTGGCGTCGAGCAGCGTGGTGCGAACGAGCCCATCGACATCGGTACTGATCCGGAAACGCCAATCAGCGTTCAACCGGTCTATGAGCAACGAGACGTTGGCATCCACGCGGGAAACGGCCAGCTGCTGGGCGATGCGGTTCTCCGCCACCAGCGCCTGGGTGATGACGCTCGGCACGAAAGCACTGGGCTTCACGACTCTTGCGAAGGCCACCACACTCAAAATACCCAGCAGCATGATGACGGTGATCAGCTCGACGATCGTAAAGCCCGAGCTGTTGGAACGCTTAGAAAGGCGTGATTCGACCATAGGTGTGCACAGTGCCCCGCCGGACTGGACACCCTCCGAGCACGACAAGTAAACGAGTTTGGCCACGCTGCACGTTTTCTGCCTGAGCTGTTGAGCCGATGCGGCGCACGGACACTTCCGGCCGTGCGCACCCTCATGTAAGCGTAGCCGGGAAAATCAGGATGGCCACCGGTCGCTGACCATCTGTTCGCCTCCGGCTGCCATCGGCCTGAGCCGGCTTCAGGTGCCGACGTGAAATCGGGCTGCAGGGTGGGTGGCCAGCACACGGTCGCCGCGGCCGAACAGTTTATTGCGCATGGAACCGGGTGCGTAGGCGGTCTTGTAGATGCCGCGGTTCTGCATTTCCGGCACGATGCGGTCGACGAACTCTTCGACGCTGGCGGGCAACACCGTGTAGGCGATGTTGAAGCCGTCCAGATCGGCTGCCTTCACCCACCGCTGCATTTCGTCTACCACCGATGTCGCCGATCCCACGAACAGGGGACTTGCACCACCCAAGCATAGAAAATCCACCCATTCCTTCACGGTGCGCGAACCCAGCGCTTGGAGCGCGCCTTGTATGGCTTCGCTGGACACCTGCTCCGCGCGTTCGTTGAGCTGCAACTGGCTGAGGTCAATGCCCGACCATCCCGACATCAGCGCAAGTGCGCCCTCGGCCAAGCCGTATCGCTGCAGATCCTCTTTTTTCGCTGTGGCAGCTGCGTCGGTGTCGTCGACGATCACGCAGGCGAGCTGGAAGATCTTCACGTCATCGGGAGCGCGTCCGGCATCTACTGCTTGCTGGCGCAGTGACCTGACGAAGTGTGCTGCGCGCTGAACATCAGGCGCTGCGACGAAAACGCACTCGGCATGGCGCGCCGCGAACGTTTGGCCCTTTGCCGAACTACCGGCTTGAAACAACACCGGCGTGCGCTGAACGGATGGCTCGCACAGATGAATGGCGTCCATCTGGAAGTACGGGCCGTGATGGCGGATGCGATGAATCTTCGCCGGGTCGGCAAAGATCCCCCGCTCCCGGTCCAGAACAACGGCATCGTCCTCCCAGCTGCCTTCCCAGAGCTTGTACATCACATCCATGAAGTCTTCGGCGATGTCGTAGCGCACATCGTGGGTCGGCTGTTTGGTTTGCCCCATGCCGCGTGCAGCGCTGTCGAGGTATCCCGTCACCACATTCCAGGCGACGCGACCGGCGGTCAGATGATCCAGTGTGGAGATGCGACGGGCGAATGCGTACGGCGGTTCATACGGTATGGAGCCGGTGACGCCAAAGCACAGGTGCTGCGTAACTGCGGCCATGCCGGGCACGAGGCAGAACGGATCGTTGGCCGGGAACTGGGCGGCGCTGCGGATCGCTGCATCCGGCGAGCCGCCGTAGACGTCGTACACGCCGGAGACATCGGCGAGGAACAGGCCGTCCACCAATCCGCGCTCGAGTGTCCTGGCGAGGTCCAGCCAGTGTCGAAGGGATGTGTAGTCGCGCGAATGATCGGCGGGATGGCGCCACATGCCGCTGGACTGATGGCCGACGCAATTCATGTTGAACGCATTGATCAGGATTTCTTTGTTCACTGAGAAGCTCAATAGACGATGAGGATGTCGACGGCACAGTGTACTGGTCCGGGTTTGCGGTGCTACGAAAGTGCAGCGAGTAAACTGTCCCGGTATCCCGGGGAGTCGTACCGATGAAATTTGGACTGCGCTACTGCAACACCGGCCGCTATGTGGACCCGGTGCGCGCCATTGAACTCGTGCAAGCCGCCGAAGCGGCCGGCTTCGAGTCGGCGTGGACGGTGGAACACACGGTGGTGCCGGCGGGTTATGCATCGGCCTACCCCTACTCAGCCGATGGCCGGATGGCGGGCGGTGTGGATGACTTTCCGTTGCCGGATCCACTCATCTGGATGGCGTATGTGGCGGCCGCGACCACGCGCATCAAACTCGCCACCGGCATCCTGATCCTGCCGCAGCACAATCCGGTGGTCATCGCCAAGCAGGTTGCGACGCTCGATCATCTCTCCCGTGGACGCGTGTTACTCGGCATTGGCGTCGGCTGGCTGAAGGAGGAGTTCGACGCGCTCGGCGTGCCGTTCGAAGAGCGTGGCGCGCGCATGGATGAATATGTACGTGCGATGCGCATCTTATGGCGCGATCCGAAACCGACGTTTCACGGCAGCTACGTCAACTTCGACAATGCCTACTGTCAGCCGCAGCCGGTGCAACGCACGGTGCCGATCATCGTCGGCGGTCACTCACCGGCGGCAGCGCGACGCGCAGGGCGGCTCGGCGATGGGTTCTTTCCGGCGCGCGGCGCGTCGGATGAATTGATCGCGCTGGCGCGACGCACCGCCGCACAGCACGAACGTGATCCCGATCGGCTGGAGATCACTACCAGCATGCCGGCAAGCCGCGAGGAGATTGCAGAATTGTCGGCGCGCGGCGTGCATCGACTGCTGGTGCCGGTGACCTCGATGCCGGGCTTGCCGACGGCGATCTCGAATCCGGACGATGTGCTGGCGTGGCGTGACACCGTGTCGCGGTATGCCGACTAGCGGGTCGCCAGTGTGTGGGAGCGCGCTTGCGCGCGATCAATTGCTTGAGTTCCCTGGAAAAATTCGCGGGCAAGCCCGCTCCCACAATCGCTGCACTTCTTTACGCGTGGCGGCGGTCATGCCTATGAAACCCTGCTTTCTATACGTGTCGGCTTGTAGCCGTCTCGACCTTGAGTCAGACACTTAACCGCGCTTGGTTGAACCGCCGCTGTTGCCAGCGGCACCGCTGCAAGTCCAATGGTCTCCGGCCTTGGCGTCTAGCCATCAATATCTGACATACTTATGTCCAACAACTGCGATTCTGCCGCCATGCGCACGACCATACGGCTCGACGAGAAACTCCTGCGAGAAGCCAAGCGGCAAGCCGCGGCGTCGGGCATAACCTTGACCGCGATCATCGAGGAGGCCCTGCGCGAGCGGCTGGCCCGCGCGCAGACCCACAAACGGTCGCGACAACTGATTCGCCTGCATGTCGCCGGTGAGGGTGGTCTGCGACCCGGGGTGGACCTCGACGACTCAGCGTCGCTTACAGACCTGATGGAGCAGCCCAGTTGATTCTGCCGGACGTCAATGTTCTGGTTTACGCCCATCGCGCAGACGCGCCGCAGCATCGCGAGTACTCGAGTTGGCTCGAGTCGCAGATCAACTCCGACGCGGCGTTTGGTCTCAGCGATCTGGTGCTCAGTGGATTCCTGCGCGTGGTGACGCATCCCCGTGTGTTCCAAGTGCCGAGCGCTTGGACCGACGCAGCGAAGTTCGTCGCGCAGTTGCGCGCGTTGCCGAATCGGGTACGCATCGAGCCTGGTCCGCATCATTGGGAGATTTTCGCGCGCTTGTGTGAGTCCGCTGGCGTCAAGGGCAACCTCGTGGCCGACGCCTTCCTCGCGGCGATCGCCATCGAGAACGGCTGTGAATGGATCACGACGGATCGAGACTTCAGCCGCTTCGACGGATTGAAGTGGCGGCACCCGTTGCAACACTGATCAGGCGCGCCGGGACTTGCCATTGCGCGATGCACTGGTGCCGATGGCGCACCGTGCCCGGCGAAACGGACGCTGGGTCGGCTCGCTAGCTCCCTCTTCGAACGTTGCGACGTCCTTGAAGCCCCGGATCACACGAGCGCTTAGCCCTGCAACACCTTGCCATGCTTGGCCATCCACTCGCCCATCGCCTTCTGCGCGGCTGGGTCGAAGTCGTCACGCAGATTGGTGATGCGATCGCCCTCGAAGGTGGCGATTTCGACTCCAGTGATCACCAGGTCGGGCAGCCCGCGCTTGGTATATACCGCCTTCCAGCGCACCTTCACCTCGTTGCCGGTAGTGGTCGGCGCCTCGAAGGTGAGCCTGCGGCTGTCCATGCGCTGGTCGAACGAACCCACCGCATTCTTGAGTCGTGCAATCACGGCATCGCGGCCGCGGGCGAGGGGTTCACCCTCGTACACCGAGCCGTTCGTGAAATACTGATCGATACGCGACCAGTCGCCGTCGTCGTAGCTCTCCTCGAATGCCTGCGCGTAGGCGAGATAGCGGTCTTGAATACCCATGATGTGTCCTCCATTGCGAGGTCGGAAGCATAGCGCTCGCGGTACTTGAACGCGCCTTCGGACTCGTCGCAACCGAACCGCGTCCGCGATGAGAATGAAGACGGACTGCAATCACTGCGCCCCACCCAGCACCTGCTCGAGCGACCGAGTAATCTCGGTAGCGAATGCGACCAGCGTTGCCTGCATGGCCGCGACGCGCGCTGCGTAGTCGTCCGCGTTGGTCAATGGTGCGGAGTAGCTCGTTGTGCGTACGGGCACGAGCGTTCCATCCTGTGCGTCCACGATGCCCCACTGCACCACGAGCGCTGCGTGCCCCGCTGCATCCGTATCCCAACGCTGCACGCTACCGCGCACGCGAACGTCGACCGGCCCGACGCCCGCATACGGATACGCGACGGCCACGCCCGCCGCCAGGCGGGGATCGATCTCACCACCGAGCCAACGGGTGAACGCTCGGTCCGGCGTCTCTGCCCACCGATCGAACTCTGCCAACGCAAGCGCGTTGCCCGGACCGCGCACCACGATCTGGGGTCGCTTCAGATAATCGGGCATGGCGAAGGGTCCGATGCCGATGAGTCGGTCTGTGGATTTGCCCGTCGCGGGTGGCGTCTCGGCGACGAGGTCGTAGAAGCGCACCGATGGCGATGTACCGCAGGCCGTGAGGCCAGTTGCCAGGACGACGAGCAGCATCCACTTGAATCCCCGCGCCTTATGAGGACTGTTGGTCATGGTTTTCCCTTGCCGCGTAGCAACGCTTCCGGATGACGGTCGACGTAGTCGACCAGGACGCGCAGCGCTCGCGCCGCACCCTGCAGTTCCTCGAGCGTGGTCCGCACCTCGACACCGAGCTCAGAGTCGCTGCGCAATTGTCGCGAAGCGAGCTCGAGCGTCGATTGGCTCGCCACCATGACTGCCTGCATGCGCTGTAGCGTTGGTATCAGCTCGGCCCCGAGCGGCTCGATCTTCGCATCCACGCGCGCCACGAGCGTGCGGCTTTCCGCGAGCAGTTGGCCGAGCTCTTCGGCCGAGGCGTCGAGTGAGCGCGCGAGTGCGGGCACATCGGTCGTGGTGAGCCGATTCACGCCGGCGAGCGCTCCGCGCAGATCCTCGGAATTGGCCAGCGCATTCAAGCCGGCCGCAGTGCCCTGGACATCGTGCAACAGCTGTGTGACGTCGATCCCATCCGAGAGCCGGGTGACGAAGTCCTGCAGGCCGGCGAGTGCGCGCTGCACGTCGCTCGGCACCGTTGGCACCTCCGGGTAAGGTGGATCGTCGCCGCGGAATATCGCCTCCGTGTCCGGCTTGAAGTCGAGTTCGACGAGCAGCTGTCCGGTGACATAGCTGTCGATGCCGAGCTGCGCCCGAATGCCGGCCGCGATGAACTCCTCGGTGGGCATTCGCGCATAGCCCTCCTCGTCGAACTGCTCGCCCGTGGCGAACAGGGAAAACGATGCAGGATCGACCTCCATGACCACTTCTACCAGCGTATCCAGCGTGCCTCGGCTCTCGTCGAGGCGCCCTTGCAGCTCAATCAGCTGCACGTAGCCGACCCGCACCCCCCGCAGCAGCACGTTCGAGCCCTCGCGCAAGCCCTTCACCGAATCGGGGAAGTAGCTCACCAGCAGTGCCTTGCGCGTGAGCAGCTCGGTGCCGCCGAACAGCAGCACCGCCATCACGAGGAACGCGGCGGCGCCGAGCACGAATGCGCCAATCAGCGCGGGATCGATGGGCTTGCTCATGCCGGCGGCTGCCTTGCGGGCGCGTGATCGTGTCTGTCCACCGCGGCGGTACCGCGATTCAAGAAGTTGCGCACGTCGAAGTTCGTTGCTTCGTCGCGCAGCCGCTTGGGATCACCGGTCGCAAGCTGGGTCTTGCTCACGGCATCGAGGAACACGCTGTTGTTGCCGATGGCGAAGATGCTTTCGAGTTCGTGTGTGACGATAACCACAGTTGTTCCCAGGCTCTCGCGCAGCTCGACAATGAGGTCGTCGAGCAACTTGGCGCTGATCGGATCGAGACCCGCCGACGGCTCGTCGAAGAACAGGATGTCGGGATCGAGCGCCATCGCGCGCGCGAGCCCCGCACGTTTCTTCATGCCGCCGGAGAGTTCACTCGGGTAATAGTCTTCGAAGCCGGCAAGCCCCACCAGGGAGAGTTTGTATGCCGTGAGTTCGCGGATATCCGCATCATTGAGCGCGGTGTACTGCTTGAGCGGGAGCGCAACGTTTTCAGCGAGGGTCATCGAACTCCACAGCGCGCCCGCCTGAAACAACGTACCGAATCTGCGCTTGAGCACGTCCTGCCGCTGCGGCGTCGCCGACCAGAAGCTTTCACCGCCATAGTCCACTACGCCGTAAACGGGGCGCTTGAGACCGATCATCGCCTTCATCACTGTGCTCTTCCCGCAGCCGCTGCCGCCCATGATGATGAAGATGTCGCCGCGATTGACGACGAACGAAAGATCGCGCTGGACGATGAAGCTACCATAGCCGACCGTGAGTGCGTCGATGTGAATGTGCGGCTCCTGCTGCATCGGCATCAGATCCCCAGATTAATGTAGATGACCGTGAGAATAGAGGCGCTGACGACGATCATCACGATGCCCATCACCACCGCTCGTGTCGTTGCTTGCCCCACCGCCATCGCGCTGTTACCGCACGCCATGCCCTGCTGACAGCCGGCGAGGGCGACCAACGCACCGTACACGAGAGACTTGAACAAGCCCCCGAACAGGCTGTTGAAGCCGACCGCCGCAATCGACTGCTGCACGTACTGCACCAATCCAACATCGAGCATGACGAGCGCCACCGACAGGCCGCCCATGATTCCCATGAAGCTTGCGTAGATCGTGAGCAGCGGAATCATCAGCACGAGCGCAATCATGCGTGGGGTGACGAGGAAGTCGATGGGGTCGAGGCCGAGCGTTGTGAGGGCGTCGATTTCTTCGTTGACCTTCATCGTGCCGATCTCGGCGGCGTAGGCGGCACCGGTGCGGCCGGCCATGATGATTGCGGTCATGATGGGCGCCATCTCGCGGATCATCGCAACGGCGACGAGGTCCGCCGTATAGATGCCCGCGCCGAACTGACGCAGCTGCATCACGCCCACGAACGCGAAGATCATGCCGATGAGGAAACTGATGAGGCTCACGATCGGATAGGCTTCGACGCCGGCTTCCTGAATGTGCAGCACGAGATCCGACTTCAGGTAGCGCGCGCGGCCGCGCGCGAAGCGCCGTAACGAAAGCCAAACCCCGCCGACGAACTGGAGCAGCGCGTGAATGTCGCCCAAGACTCTGAGCGTCGACTCACCCGTGCGCGTAAGCAGACCCGGTGACCCACGCTCGCGGCGGGCATCCTCACGCGCCTCCACCGCAAAGGCGAGGTCCACGAGCCGACTCACTCCTTCAGGCAATCCGCTGCCGTCGAACGCAACATCTGCCGCTATGGCCGCGCGGCGGATGGCGACCAGCCGCGTCAACAGTCCGCTGTCCCACTTGCCGAGCCGGCTTGCATCGATGCTGACCACGCGGGGACGTGGGGTCTCATTCAGTTGCGCAAGGACTGCATCTGCGGGTGGCAGCGTGGTGTCCAGGCGCCAGCGGCCGACGAACGTGACGCGCAGCTCATCGTCGGTCCGATCGACCCCTAGCTTCGGAGTGTCGCCCGCGCGGCCAACCTCGTCTTCCTGATCATCGATCACGCATTTGCCGAAGGGCTCATCGAGGCAGGCATGGTAGCGCGGAATGCTCGAGTCACAAGGCGATCGCCTATACTGCGACGCTCCGTCGTCAAGCTGTCCGGTTCATATGACCCGATTCTCCGTGCTCGATCTGTCACCGATCACCGAAGGCAGTAGCGCCCGTCAGGCGCTCGCCAACACGCTCGATCTGGCGCGTCACGTCGAGGCACTGGGGTTTGAGCGCTTCTGGCTGGCCTAGCACCACAACATGCAGGGCATCGCCAGCGCCGCGACCGCGGTGGTCATTGGCCACGTCGCGCAAGGCACGCAGCGCATCCGCGTGGGGGCGGGCGGGATCATGCTGCCGAACCACTCACCGCTCGTGATCGCGGAACAGTTCGGCACACTGGAAGCGCTCTACCCCGGACGCATCGATCTCGGCATCGGCCGTGCTCCGGGCACCGATCAGGTGACTGCCCACGCGCTGCGACGCACGCTGTCGGGCAACATCGACGACTTCCCGCGCGATGTGGTCGAGCTGCAGCATTACCTCGGCGATCCCAAGCCAGGTCAGCGGGTGCATGCGGTGCCGGGAGAAGGATCGAAGGTGCCCATCTGGATCCTGGGTTCGAGCCTCTATGGGGCTCAGCTCGCCGCGATGCTGGGCCTGCCCTATGCGTTCGCCTCCCACTTCGCGCCGGCTGCGATGATGCAGGCGATCGACATCTACCGCGCCCAATTCCAGCCGTCGGCGCAGTTGGCGCAGCCCTACTTGATGCTGGGTTTCAACGTGTGCGCCGCGGATGACGACACCGAGGCGCAATACCTGCGCACATCATCGCTGCAGTCGCTGCTGCGGCTGCGGCTCGGTAATCCGGGACGATTGCCGCGGCCGCGGCGTGACTTCGAAGCATCGCTCAATGAAACCGAGCAGGCCGTTCTCGCGGAGTTTCGGTCCGCATCCGCAGTAGGATCGCCAGACACGGTGCGCGCGGGGCTGCGCGCATTCATCGAGCGCACGGCCCCCGACGAGCTCATGATCGTGACGTCGGTCTACGACCACGGCGCGCGACGGCACTCCTTCGAGATCGTGAGCGAGATCGCGGCAACGCTCTAACATCGAACCTTCCCGGCCGACGCACCGGCTTGAAGCGCTTTGGGTTGCCTGCCAGACTTCGGCGCATTCACCTTACCGCAACCCAAGCAGCTCGAGATGCCCGATCTGGCAACCAGAACGCTCGAGACACTGGGTCTGCTCTACACGACTGCGTTCAGCGCCGAGCGCTGGGAACCGGTGCTCGATGCAGTCGCGGCATTGGCTGGCGGCAACGGCGCATTGCTGTTCACGAACGATGAGCGCAACCCAGAGTTGCGCATCGCGGCGATGTCCACGCGCTACAAGCGCATGCATGCCGATGAGTATCTGTCGACGCTGGTGACGGCGGATGAGCTGCGCTGGCTCGAAATTCTCGATGAACTGCCGCCGCGCACGATCACGACGGATCGAGACATCTGGCCCGATCGCGGTGCCTACGATGCGATGCCGTCGGTGCGATTTCTGCGCGAGCTGAATCTCTACCATCGCGTTGCGGTGCGGCCGTGCGTGCATGGCGGCTGGAAGGATGCGCTTGCGATTCTCTATGACAAGCAACATCCGGGCGTGCGGCCCGCGGAGTCGCGCAGGCTGTCGCTCCTGGTGCCGCACGTGGCGCGGGCGATCGAGACGCACCGGCCGTTTGCGCTCTTGCGACGGCGGTTTCAGAGCGTGCTGACTGCGCTCGATAGATTGGGTATCGGTGTCGTCATCCTCTCTGATCAGGCCCAGATCGTTGTATCCAATGCCGAAGCTGAGCGCATGCTGGCGGCGGACGATGGCGTGCGGCGCGGTCCGAAGTCGAACTTTGTTATCACAGCGGAATCGACGGACGCGCGCTTTGCCATTGCGGTTGAACGGGCGGCGCAAGCCGCGCGCCTCGAACGCAGCGATCGGGGTGGCGTCGTGGTGCACGTGCCGCGCCGATCCGGGCTCGAACACTACGTGGTGGACGTGGTGCCGTTTCGCGATGATGGCGATGAAATGGGTGCGCCGTTCTGCGGTGTGCTGCTGATCGTCATCGACCCCGATCACCGGGACATGATCTCGGTCGATGGTTTGGCGAAGAGCTATGGCTTGAGCGAAGCCGAGACGATCGTGTGCCGAATGATCGCCCAGGGTTTTTCGCTGCGCGAAATCGCAGAGGTGCGCGGTGTGCAGATCGACACCGTGAAGACCCAGTCGCGCAACATCTATGCCAAGAGCCACACCCGTAACCGCCGGGAGCTGGTGCGCCGCGCCTTGAGCATCGTGCCGCCGCTCGTGGGCGGCTCCGGTAGCCGCATCAACTAGGCCGAGCTTGCAGGGTGTCACAAAAGTCTGAAGGTTTTGTGGGAGCGCCCTTGGGCGCGAACAGATGCAAGTAAATCAATGGCGTATTCGCGGGCAAGCCCGCGGCCGCTCCCACACCTCCTGGTTCCCAGATCACCCTTAAGGGTGATTCCCCTGGCGTCATGACCGCCTAGCCTAGGGCTTTCAACCGGGGAGCCTCATGCTTCGGCTGATGTGGGCGCTGCTAGGGGTTGCGACCTTTGTCGCCGCGGAAACCACCGCAGACGAATCGCCAACCATCGCGCTGGAGCGGGGTCTGAACATCACCGTCGCGATCCACCAAGGTGGTGTGGACTACGAGGGCCTGCGCACGTTCGACGTCGTCGCTTCCGATGGCGTTACGATCGGCTTCAGCTGGTCGGAACCCGAGATGAACGCCGACAACATTGATCGCGACCCCACGACGCGGTTCGTGCGGCGCGAGGACCTGGTCGATGCCAACCGCATCAACGCGACCTTCTCGCGCAACGACCCCCCATCGTTTCCCGGCTCTACGGCGATCCAGACTTCTACCGCGGTGCTCAAGGCGCTCGAAGCGGACACGTCGGTCGCGATCGTGTTCGGTGTTGCGCTGGGAACTGCCGCATTTACGCCGCGCAAGTTCTATCGTGGCACGCTACGCAAAGTCGATGCCACGCAATTTCCAGTTCTCGTCAACGGCACGCGTGTTCATCTGCCCGCGCTGCATGCAACTGGCACGCTGACCTTGGGAACGACCTCGAGTGAAGCCCAGTTCTGGTGGCTGCGGCAGGCGGACAACCCGTTGACGCTGCGATGGCAGTTCGGTGGCGATGACGTGCAGGTGGTGCGCATCGATACGCCCGAACCCCAGGACGCGCTCGAAGATCGGGCAGCTGCAGGGCTTGAGAGCGATGCCTGCCGCGCGGAGTTGCACGGAGTGTACTTCGACACGGGCAGCGCAACGCTGCTTGAGGCATCCGATGCCGCGCTCGAATCTGTTGCAGCGCTGTTGCGTGACCATCCGGATTGGCGGGTGACCATCGAAGGGCATACCGATGGCATCGGCACCGATGCATCGAACCAGGATCTATCGGAACGACGCGCGGCGGCGGTGCGCAAGGCGCTGATCGATCGCTTCGGCGTCGAAGATGGACGGCTGACGTCGGTTGGTTACGGCGAAAAGCTGCCGCGCGAGACCAACGATACGCTCGAGGGGCGGGCGCGAAACCGGCGCGTGGAGCTGTCGCGCGAGTGTGGGAAACAGAGCTGAACGAGGAACTGGAATGCGCATTGTGCTGTTTACGATGTTGGTAGCGGGGCTCGTGGCTTGTGGTGACGCGACGCCGCCACCGCAAGCTGAAGCCCCGGTACCACCGGCGGCAGTGGTGACCCAGAGCCCCTGCTCACTGCTGACCGACGAAGAGGTCGCGGCTGTGATTGGCCCGCTTGCCGGCCCGGCATATCGCGCCTATGGCACCACGCCAAACCCCGCGGGCGATCTCTGTCGATTCGATGCGGCCGATCGGCGTTCAGTGGTCGTCACTGTGGAGTGGCAGGACGGCGCTCAGACCATCGCGATGATGAATACCGTGTCAGGCATTGTCGCCGATGGCGGTCTTGCGCAGTTGAAGCTGATCGATGGTACGACGCTCGCCGGTGAATGGGACGAGGCACGTGTCACCGGATGTTGTGAGTTCGCGGCGTTGCGCGGTGATCAACTGGTGACGGTGAACGTGGGCGGCACGCGAGCGAGCATTGCGGACGCGGCATCGATTGCCAATGCCGCGATTGTTCGCCTCGATCAGCCACTGTTGGTGGACGATGGAGTTGCGGTGGCAGCTGCACTCGATCGTGAGTTCGGAAGGCCGCAACCGCGCTCGGTGTGCGAACTCATCCCGCGCGCCGAAGCCGATGCGCTGGGTGTGGCGGCATTGCTGACTGAGCCCGTGGGTGATGACACCAGCTGCACCTATCAGGTACCGCTTGATCGCGATGGTTCCTCCCTCGATGTCACGCTCAACGTGCAGTGGCGCGATGGGTTTAGAGAGATGCAGACGGTGCAGAGCGCGGTGGGTAACGCGGCGGCCGCCATCGGGCTGTCTGCGGATGCGGCGCCCGGGGAAGCCGGGCCGTGGGATGCGTACGCGAGATCCGTCATCGGCGTGATGGCGGTGAAGCGCGATGTGTTGGTGAGTGTCGAAAGCGGGCCGTTCGGCCAGGACCTGGCGACCCAGTTCATCGCCAAGGCAATCGAGAATCTTTGAGCCAGGAGGCAACATGATGAAGCTGCAACCGTGTCTAGTGGTGGTAGCGCTTGCGGTGAGTGCAACGCAGGCGCTGGCGGAAGACGCGACACGCAAAGCGAGCGTGGTGTGTACCACCGATGCGTCCGTCTATCCGTTTGCCGCCGGCAATGATCGCTGCTTCAAGGACGTCAGTCGCAACGGCGAGTGGGTGCGGTTGCCGCTGAAGAGCGCAGCGGCGTGCACGGTCAATACCAGTGACGGGTTGCGGCTGTATTTTATCTATTCGACGCAAGATGAGGCGAGCTGCGTGATGATGAGCAGCCCCGTGACCAAGGCGGAGTACGAGTGGGGGCTCGCTGCGCTCGGGGCCGAGGAGAAGGCCTTTTTCCTCGAACATGTGCAGCCAGATTGATCAGGCGCGTGATGCGTACTGCAGCCATCGTGGGCGTAGGCATCCTGGTGCTCGGCGCTCTGCCAGCAATGGCCGCGGAGCCGACGCCGACGGAGGATTCCGACGCCTTCCCCATTACCGTGGAGGTGACGCCGGCGCGCGTGTATATCGCGACGCGCGGCAAGAGCAAGGCCGTGCGCAACGTGCTGATCAGCGGTCAGACGCTGCCGGCAGGTAATCGGCCGGTTGAAATTTCGGTGAGCTCGGACGATGTGCCGACGCGCGCCATGAGTGTCACGCCAGATGAATCCGGCGCCTACAGCTATGGCAGCTTCGGCCCGCTCGAGGCCGGGGAGTACACGATCACAGTGACGGCGCCTGACGGGCGCGGTCAGGCTGAGACTGAACTGAAGGCGGTGGACACGCCTGATCTCGAAGAGGAATCCGATGAATTGGTGCCGCGCGTGGTGAAGATCACCGAGGCTGCACTGGTGGAGGCGGAGACGGCCTTGGGCAAGTTATCGAGTTCACCCGCGAAGGATGAGTCGCTCGCGAAGCTCACGCGGGCTCGCGCAGCGGCGAAGCAACTCGCGGCGGCGACACCCGCCGCAGCGCAGCATCTGCGGGGTGTTTTCGGCGCGATTGGTTCCGATCCCGAGCTGCAGGTGCGCGCCGAAGGCGGTTTGAATTCGATTGCCGGCACAATGGGACGGCTTGCAGCCCAGGCCGATGAAGTGGAACGCATGCGCGGGCAGCTCACCGGAGCCTACCTCGGCTGCCATCAACTGGCGGTCGCAACGGAAGTGTTCAAAGCCATCGGCACGCTGCTATCCATCAAGACATCGCTGTTCGAACAAACAATTGGGCTGGCAAAGGACATCACCTCGGATGCCGCCTCTAACAAGGTCAAGCCCGCGGCGGGGGACGTGGGTGGATTCGCGGCGGGGCAGGTGATCAAGAACGCCGAAGCGATCGGCGACTATCCAAAGCTCGTGGACAACGCCTACAGCATCATGGCGGACCTCGCAGCGTTCGTCACCGAGACCACGTTCAATGCGTTTTGCGAACAGTTCCAGGGGCCGATCGATGCAGTGTTCGCGGCCGAGTTCTTCCGCCCGGTTGCCGGGGTGCGCACACCGTGGTGGTCGTATCACTACCGCATCACGGGGCGGTTGATTCTCTATTATCCCAAGAGCGCAGCCGGCAATAGCGTCCGCCTCAAGGGCCGTATAGAAGGGTACGCGCACAGCTTCGAAACCTGGGAAGACGCACTCACCGTGACCTTTCCGAAACTGATGGCTGGCGCGCAGCAGATCAAACAGAACTTCCCACCGGTCGAGCTCGGCGCGGGTGTGGCGAAAGGGGCAAGCCAGGGCACGGCGCCGCTGTCGCCACAGATCTGGGGTTCAGCCGCAGGACAGCTGGCACCGAACAGTTTTCTGATCGACGCCGATGGCCTGCTCGAGGACGACACGCTCGTGCTCAATGTGGGTGAGGCGATTTCGGACTTCAACGCGACCCATCGCGTGACCGTGCTGATTCTGTCGCCGCTCACCGGTGGCCTCGGGCCGCAGATCACCTGGTATCCGTTGTCGTTTCTCGGCGCACATCATGTGTTTGCGCGCGGCTCGAACGATGAACCGATCCGCATGCCGCTCAAACGCGACAACAAGGTGATGACCGCCGAGCACACCATCATCAACGAACGCGACAAGCCCAACTCTCACGGCAGCTACCGGATCAAGATCAAGGCATGTAATCCGGCGTGTTTGTGAGCTCGATCGTTCTCTCGCAATCGTCGATTGAGATATCGCTTCCGCGTGGTCACGGCGATCCACTAGCACGTCGTTCCATTCGTGCAATCTCAGATCTGGCGCCGGCGTGGCGCGCGCGCTCGCCGAGCGCTTTGGGGTTTCGCCGGCCGTTTTCGTTTAGCGCGGCGCAGTGGGGTCGAAGCTGCTGTGGGAGCGCCCTTGGGCGCGAACAGATGCAAGCAAATCAATGGGTTATTCGCGGCAGTGCGCCGCTGCGCCAAGTCCGCTCCCACAGACACACATCCTGGCTCACGACGGTCCGCTGACGGTGTTTTGGAGTGTCCCCAGTCGATCCACGTTGATCGTCGCGACGTCCCCCGGCTGCAGATAGATGCGCTGCGCCTGCCGGCGCGCGATGTAGCGCTCGATCACCTGGTGCACGATCGACTGTTGTCCGAGGTCGACGATCCAGTCGAACGCGCCGAGGGCATAGTCCGACCACACGAGGCCATTGAAGACTGTTCCCGCAGGCGTGCCGGCGAGGATGAGCGTGCGTTCGGGAATCGTGCCCGCAGCATCGATCGGTAGCCGTGCGGTGCCGCCCCAGTAAGTCCATGTCACGTCGCGGCGCGCGCGGGCCTGGCGGAGGATCTCATCGAAATCCCAGATCCATTCGGTTGCACGTGCTCGCTGACGCTCTTCGCCGTTGACGCTCAATTGCAAGGTGAGGTCGTCGATGAATGCCGCGAGGTCGCGTGGCACGACCAACAGATCGCCCACCGGCAGATAGCCCGTCGCGCTCTTGCCCGAAGTGAAGCCTTTGCCGGATTGCGGATCGGACGGATCGACGTTTCGCAACAGCGTCGCGCGGTCGGTGAAGTCGTTGCAGAGCATGAGTCCGCCCGCGAGCGGTGCACCTTCCTGCATCGGCGCGAGCGCAACGAGGCACAGCTCGACCTCGAAGTCGAGCAGGGCGTCACCCGCGGCAACCGGTGCGCGCGCGGGCGTCGGTGCGACGTACTTGGGAAACAGGAACGGGCCGCCTTCGACGGTCGACTCCTCCGCATGCTCGCGATAGTTGGTGCCGACCGCGATGTGTTCGCTGCGCAGCCGAACCGGCATGCCGAGTTTTTCGCGGCCGACTTCGATCGAGGTTGCGGCCGCCTCGATGGCCGTGCGCAGCGCGTCGTAGCCAAGGCGGTTGAAGAGGTCAATCGCGTCTTCCCGTGGGCCTACGAGCAGGTTGGTGATGTCGGCCCCCGTTACGCGGCCGTTCGTGTAGCCCTTGACGGCGATCAGGCGTGCACTCTCGCCATCGCCGCTGCGGGCGAAGGTGAGCGCTTCATCGAGCGGTGCGATGGCGATGGCGTCGGCCATCGAGGGTTCCGCCATGGCAATGGCCAAGGCGACGAACAGTGCGGCGGTAGTCCCGATTCCGCAAGGGCGTTGATCTTCGATCATCACTTTTGCTTTCCTTCACTCGGCGGCAAGGGACCGTCCGTTTGGTCGCGATTGCTGCGTTGCCGTGTACCGCTGAGCGTGTTGCGCACTGTGGCAAGCCAGCGCGCCGCCCAGGCGAATTGCAGCGACATGATGACGAGTCCGAGTGGAATGACGAGCCACTCCGGGCCCGGCAATATGGTCATCGCAACCCCAATCAGCACCACGGCCGATCCGACCAGCAAGGCGGCGGCGCGACGCGCCTGGGCAATGGAACGCACGGCGAGCGCCTGCAGTTCACTCGCGAGCGGCGACAACAGTGCCATGGTGTCGCGGCGGATCAGCGAGGCGAGGACGCCGACGGACAGGATGCCGATGATCACCGCAAGCGATACGGTGGTCGGAATCGGGTAGTGGTGCACCAGCATCATCTTCACACCGATGAAGGCCAATAGAATGACAAGCGCGTTCTTCAAGAAGCGGAACTTGTCCATCAGTCCGGCCAGCACGAAATACAGCGAACGCAGACCGAGGATGGCGAGCACGTTGGAAGTGAAGACAATGAACGGGTCGCGGGTGATGGCGAAGATGGCCGGAATGGAATCGATTGCAAACATCACGTCGCTTGTCTCCACCAGAACGAGCGCGAGCAGCAGCGGCGTTGCCGTGCGTTGGCCGTCGATGGTGACGAAGAAGCGGCTGCCGTGGAATTCGCTGGTCACCGGATAGAACCGCCGAACCAGGCGCACCGCCCAGTTCTTCTCCGGTTCGATCGTATCGTGGCGCACTGCCAGCATCATCGCAGCCGAGAACAGCAGCAGCGCACCGAGCACGTACAGGATCCAATCGAAGCGCTCGATCAGCGCCGTGCCGGCGACGATCATCACGCCGCGCAGCACCACCGCGCCGAAGATGCCCCAGAACAGCACGCGGTGCTGTTCGGCCAGCGGCACGCGGAAGTGGGCGAAGATCATGGCGATGACGAAGATGTTGTCGACGGAGAGCGATTTCTCGACCACATAGCCAGTGAAGAACTGCAGCGCGGCCTGCTGCCCGGTGAGCGGGTCGTGGTCCATGTCCCAGCCAGCGGGATTGAGTTCGTAGAGGTAGAACACGCCGACGTTGAAGAGCAGGGCGAGCGTGACCCACACGGCGGTCCAGCCGAGTGCCTCGGGCAGCGATACCACGTGCGCCTTCTTGTGAAACACCCCGAGGTCGAGGGCCACGATCAAGGCGATCACGAACAGAAACCCGCCCCATACGAGCACCGTGAAGCTCACCATTGGTCCATTCCCTCAGAGGTGTGCGGATTCTCCACGGCGCAAGTGGTTGCGCCAAGCACCCATCCGACGCTGCCTGTGCGGACCGGCTCGAAAGCGGCGAGAATGAACCTCCTACTCAATCGAAAACTGTGAGACGCCATGGACTTCAAAATCCCCAAAGACCTCGAGAACTACCTCGAAGAGCTCGACCGCTTCATCGAAGCGGAGATCATGCCGCTGCAGAACCGTGACGATAATGTCCGTTTCTTCGATCATCGCCGCGAACACGCCCGCACCGACTGGGACAACAACGGTTTACCCCGCGCCGACTGGGAAGCGCTGTTGGCACAAGCCCGCAAGAAGGCCGACGACGCCGGCCACCTGCGCTTCGCCTGGCCCAAGGAATACGGCGGCAAGGGCGGTTCGAACTTGTGGATGGCGGTGATCCGCGAGCACCTGGCCGCCAAAGGCTTAGGGCTCTTCAACGATCTGCAGACCGAACACTCGATCGTCGGCAACAACCCCTTCATCGTGATGTTCAAAGAGTTCGCAACGCCCGATCAGTTCAAGCGCTACGGTGATGATGTGCTGAACGGCCGGTTGCGTACCGGCTTCGGACTCACCGAGCCGAATCACGGCTCGGACGCCACTTTCATGGAAACGACCGGTGTGCCGCACACCAAGAACGGCAAGCCCGGCTGGCTGATCAACGGCGAGAAGATGTGGACCACCGGCATGCACCATGCCAACTACATCATGACGTTCGCGCGCACCAGCGGTAAGGATGGCGATGCCCGCGGTATCACCTGCTTCATCGTGCCGGCGGACGCACCCGGCGTGAAGATCGAAGAGTACCTGTGGACGTTCAACATGCCGACGGACCATCCGCGCGTGTCGATCAGCAATGTGTGGATTCCGGAGGACAGCTACTGGGGCGAGATCGGTGGCGGGCTCGCCATCGGCCAGAGCTTCGTGCATCAGAATCGCATCCGCCAGGCGGCATCGTCGCTCGGCGCTGCGGTGTACTGCATCAACGAAAGCGTGCACTACGCGCGCCAGCGCAAACCGTTCGGTAAGCCGCTCGCGGTGAATCAGGCGATTCAGTGGCCGTTGGTGGAACTGCACACCCAGGCGCAGATGGTGCGGCTGCTCATTCGCGAGACCGCGCAGACGATGGATGAATTGCCGCACAAGCAGGTGGAGCGGCAGATTTCCGATCGCGTGTCTATGTGCAACTACTGGGCGAACCGGCTGTGCTGCGAGGCGGCCGACCGCGCCATGCAGGTACATGGCGGTATCGGTTATTCACGGCACAAGGCGTTCGAGCACATCTATCGGCACCACCGCCGTTATCGCATCACCGAAGGTTCGGAAGAGATCCAGATCCGCAAAGTGGGCGCGTACCTGTTCGGCTTCGCGGGGCCGAAGAAGGATGAGTTCACGCAGCTGTATGGGTCGGCGAAGATGGGATGAAGTCGTACGCGGCGCGAGGCCGATGTCTGACTTGAGAAAAACTGATTGGCGGGATGATCGCCTCGTCGCACATGACGTGCTGACCGGGCGATCAGCTGCGAACGGACTTCCAGATCATCGGAGCGATCGAGCATGAAGAGACGATCGCTGTTGGCCGTGGAATCAACGAAATCAGGCGGTTGCGACGACGACACGGTCGAGGGCGCTGGCGAAAGAGGAAGGGAGTGGCTACAGTCCGGCTGCTGACCGGAGGGATTCGTCGCGCCGAAGTCCATTGGTATGAGGCGTCGGGTATCGGTCGGCGCGAATTCAAGATCAAGCGACTCCTTGACTGACCAATCTGTGAGTTATGAGCCAACATCGATTTGTAGTTTGCGTTGAAAACTCGGAGTACGGCGCGTCACTGGAACTGCGTAAGCTGTATGAAGCGATTGCGGACCCGGAAGCCGAACGGCTCGGGCGCGTCCGCGTCATAGACGAATCCGGGGAGGATTATCTGTTTCCAGCTTCGTGCTTCATGGCGATAGAGTTGCCTCGCCAGATCGAGGAAACGGTGCTCCGACTGGTGTAGGCGCGCCGATCTCAATTCCAGCGCGTCGTGGGTGATGATCGGTTCCCGTAGTCGGATTGCGGGATACCACACCTGCGGTGCCTCCCGCTGCCACCACGCCTGCGTGCCGGGCGCCGCGAAGCGATAGCGATAACTCAGGACTCTCACCCATGTGGGGCGGCTACCGGCAAACGGATCTGCCTCGAGCAGGTCGAGCACCGGCGCGCGAGCTTGCAGGAGTGCAAGCAACAACTCATCCAACCAAGGGGACGCCTCGGGCGGCGCAAGTACTGCAAACCACATCTGCCAGTCGAGCCGCGGTTGATGCGGCGCGACCCAGGGTGGAGCGCGAGTGGGAGATTGTGGCTTGTAGCGGAACTTGTATTCGCGCCACTCGACGCCATCGAGTGATCCCTCGATTGCCAGCTCATCCCGATGCGTCGTCATGACCGCGAACAGCCCGTAGCCATTCACCAGGAGCCAGGGGCTCGTCGCTTGCCGCACAGCCTGTTCAATGTCACTGCCGGGTGATCGATCGAACGCTGTGCGCACCTGCATGGCGCCGAGCAACAGGAACACGACGAGTACCGCGCCCGACCAAACGCGGATGCGGCCGGGTTCGCTCGCGGGTATGGCGTCGCGCGACAGGAATCGGTCATCGAACGCCGCAACACACAGCACGATGGTGAGAGCATTGAAGAAGTTGTAGTTGCCGGTGGCGATGATCATGAGCTCGAACGTGATCATGATGATCGCCGCCAAGATGCGTGGCCGACGCGGCGCGAACAGCAAAAACGGCAGCACGAGTTCCACGAAGAACGTGAACGCCACGCCGGCGCGCAGTATCACATCGGGCAGGTGATGAGCGAAGTAGGCAAGCGGCGTCGGCAGAGGCTGGGTTTCGAAGTGATAGTCGAGCGCACTGAGGTCGTGCCACGCGGCATCGCCTGATGCGAGTTTCACCACGCCCGACATCAGCATGAAGCGGAACAGCAGCAGGCGCAGCACCCAGATGCCGAGCCGCGGCCGCAACCCGAGCACGATCAGTGCAGCGGCGACTTCCACCAGCAGAATGTCCCACTGATAACCCATGAAGATCTGTCCGCCCGCAAAAAGGGACAGATAGGCGACATAGACGCAGGCGGCTGCCGGCGCGACGAAGCGGTTGAGTGCGAGCACGAGTGAACCGAGCAGGCCGAGCGCGATGAGCCAATGGGTCGCCGCGAAGGCGGGCGCGAGCCAATACAGTGACGGCAGATCGAAGAAGCCGTAGCCGGCGTCACCAAGTGCGGCGAAGTAGCTGGCCACTGGCAGAATGCCGTCATCGCCGATGAGTCCTTCGGCTTGTACCCACCAGGACATGAGCGCGCACGCAGCGAGTACGCCAGTGGCGCGCACGATGATCGACGTGGTGCGCTGGTAGTCGAGCGGGCGCAGTTGGTTGCCGAAGAAGAGCCGCGACAGTCGCAGTGCGAAACCGCGATGACGCGCCGTCCATTGGTACGCAAGTTCAGTCAGCCAGGCAAAGCCCGGAATGAATCGGTAGCAGAAGAGCCAGCCGCGCAGGCGCGGCTCCAGAGCGAGACAGGTCAGCGCCGCTCGTCCGGCAGTAGTAAATGATCCGTCCGGGTTGAAGAGGTAGATCTGCCGGGCAAAGTCGGCATCACTGACAGCGGGATATCGTGCGCCCGCGGATTGATAGGGCTCGTAGTCGATGCGCTCGAAGGTCACCGCGCGGGCGTAGTCCACGGCGTAGCTGCAGAAACCGCAGTCGCCGTCGTAAACGAGGAGTGGGCGGGGTTGCTGCGTGGTCATGGGCCGGAGTGTACGCGGATTGTGGGAGCGGGCTTGCCCGCGAATAGATGCTTGATTTCACTCAAGCTGTTCGCGGGCAAGCCCGCTCCCACAATCCGCGTAAACTGCATCTATGCCCGAAACAAGCGAACTCGTCGAGCTGCTCACCCGCGCGCCGCCGTTCATCTACATGAGCCGCGACGATGTTGCTGCGTTCGCGCGCGCTGGCAAGCCGGTGGACTTCGAGCCGGGCGAAATCGTGTTCAGCGAGAAGCAGGACGCAAGCTCCGTGCTCGTGGTGCTGAGCGGCACGGTGTACATCTGCACGTTCGAAAGCGAAGGCCGGCAAGTGATCGAAGCGGTGATGGCGCCCTTCGAGAGTTTCGGTTGGCTGTCGGTCGCCGATGAGAACCCGCGATCCATCAGTGCGTCCGTGCGCGGCAAAGCAAGCTTGTTGGTGATTCCCAGGCGTGATGTGCTCGCGGTACTCGAACGCGCGCCACATGCGTGGCAGGCGGTCGCACGGCATTTGGCAGAACGATTGCGGCGCACGCTCGCGAGCCAGCGGGCGCTGGCTGGGTTTCCGCTCGAACGGCGCATTGCGTTCATCCTCTGTCAGGCGTTTCGCATTGGCGTCACCGGCAGTACGCCGCTCACTGATCTCGATCTGTCTCAGGAAGATGTCGCCAGCATGACGGCATCTTCGCGGCAGAGCGTCAACAAGCAGTTGAAGGCGCTGGAGCGCGCGGGACTGATCGAGGTGCGCTACAACGCGCTGCGAGTGGTCGAGCCGGATGTCCTCCTGGAACTAGCGCTCGGCGAACACACGGTCTGACCCGAGACTGTCGCCTGGGCGACAATCTTTCGCATAACCCCTGCCTACACTCTCGCGCCCGCGGGTGCCGCGCTGCGCGCGCCTGCGTGGTCTGGTGATGAATAGAGGGGAGAGATAAATGAATCGTGTCGAACAAATCGCGCGCCGGGGATCGGCCCTGAGCGCGGCGTTCTGGATTGCCCTGGGCTTATTTGGCAACTCGGTTCCGGCGGCGGCGGAACTCGTGATCGAAGAGATCGTGGTCACTGCTTCGAAGCGGGAAGAATCGCTCACCGATGTGCCGCAGACGGTGCGCGCGCTCGACTCTGAGTTCCTGCAGGACTCGGGCGTCACCAACGTCCTGCAGATCACGGAGTACATCCCGGCGCTGCAGATCAACTACAACGTCAACCCGTTCACCACCAACGTGCGCCTGCGCAGCTTGGGCACAGGTGGTAACGAGCCGAGCCTCGAGCCCTCGGTAGGCGTCTTCATCGATGGTGTGTACCAGTCCCGCTCGGGCCTGGGGCTAGCGGATCTCATGGACATCGAACGCATCGAAGTGCTGTACGGGCCGCAGGGCACGCTGTACGGCCGTAACACGAATGCGGGTGTGCTGAACGTGGTCACTCGCGGGCCGAGCGATACCTTCGAGGGCGAAGTCGAGGGCCAGTTCGGTAACTACGACGATCGCAACATCACGGCGTCGATCAGCGGACCGATCACTGAAACCCTGCGATATCGCGTGTCCGGGCGCTATCACGAGCGTGATGGCTGGATCGACAACGAGCTGTTGAACAAGGATCTGCAGACGATCGATGACTCGGTGGTACGCGGTCAGCTCGAGTGGGATGTGACCGATGCATTCACGGCACGGTTGATCTACGCCCACGTTGAGCGGAACCAGGACTGCTGTGCGGCGGACGTAGCCCACGATGTGCTCGCCAGCGGCGTGCCATGGGCCAGCGTGCAGGACATCGCCAATGGCACCGGCGCGCTCGGTGCGCTGCTGCCTACCCTGGCGGGGCTTGTGCCGGATGTGGCGCCGATGGTCACGGGCCAGATTGGCGAAGCCAAGGATCACCGCGTGTTCTATGGCACCGAGACATCCTTCGATCAGGATTCCGATTCCTTTGCACTGCTGATGACGTGGGACATCGGCGATTTCACGCTGCATTCGATCAGCTCGTACGACACCTACGAGTGGCAGAACGTGCAGGACTGCGAGCGGTCGAGTGGCTTCATCTGTCAGGTCAACGACTTTCACGAAGGTGACACTTATACCCAGGAATTGCGGCTCGAATCACCGGGCGGTGAGTTCTTCGACTGGCAGGGGGGCCTTTACTACTACAAGAACGATCTCAACCGCGGCCTCGGCAAACCGTTCGCGATTCTGGGTGACACCGCGCGTGCCTGGGGCGGCGTTGCCTTCCTCACCAACCCGGTGCTCGGCCTGAACGGACCGCTCGCCATGGGCAACGAGGCGATCTACGCGGGACTCGTTTCTGCGCAGGCAGCGGAAGGCGACTACTACGATCGTGATCACAACTGGAAGACCGATGCATGGTCTGCGTTCGGGCAGGGCGTGTTCAACTTCAACGAGGTATGGAGCCTGACCCTTGGCGTGCGCTACAACGACGAAGAGAAGGAAGCAGAACTCAACACCGGTTTCGGCAACCTGAACAATCCGGCATCGCCAGGCGGCGCGATGATTCGCCTGTTTGCCGTGGCACAAGCAGACAAGTTCGATCTCACTGAGTCGAATTGGTCCGGTATGGTGAGCCTGAAGGCGGCCGTCACCGACGATCTGCTGCTCTATGCCACCGCCGCCAACGGCTACAAGAGCGGTGGGTTCAACGGCGCGCCGGGCAGCGGCCTCAACAGCAATGTCGCCTACGAACCCGAGGAGGCGACGATGTTCGAGATCGGCGCCAAGGCAACGCTGTGGGATGGCCGGGCGCAGGTGAACGCAGCCATCTATGACACGACGCTCGAGGATTGGCAGGCGATCTCCTTTGACGGCAACAGCGGCAGCTTCCTCGTCAACAACGCGGGTGAAAAGTCGGTGCGTGGTGTCGATCTCGACTCCACCATTCTGCTCAGCGAGACGCTGACCCTCATCGCCTCCACCAGCTATCTCGATGCCGAGTTCGAAGAGTTCAAGGTGGCACAGTGCGAAGTGGGTGACCCGCGCCAGATCCCCGGCGGCCGGGCGGGATTGTGCGACTTCACCGGCGAGACACCCTGGGACAGCCCGGAGTGGCGGCACAGTATCGTGCTGATGTACTCGCGGCCGACCGCGCTCGGTGAGTTCTACGTGCGACCGGAGTACTCCTACACCGATTGGACCAGCGTCAGCTCCAAACTCGGTCCGTTCTCGGAGGAGCGGTATGAACTGTTCAATCTGCGCGTGGGTCTGCGGGCGGAGAACTGGGAAGCGGTGCTGTGGGGCAACAACTTGAACGATGAGACCGTCGCATCGACCGCATCGGATGCTCCGACCCTGGGCCGTGCCCGCACCTATTTCCTCGAACCGCCGCGCATGTACGGGGCTACACTGCGCTACCAGTTCTAACGACTGAAAGATCGGGGAGGGACTATGCGATCGATTGCGAACTGTTCGGTACTCGTGGCTGCGCTGATGTTGGTGGGGTGCTCCGAGGCCCCGGCGCCCGCGCCCAAGGTTGAAGCACCGGCCGCACCGGCTACCCAGGCGCCGGCGGCCATTGCGCAGAACCCGGAGCGCGATGCGTTCTTCGGCGATCTGCACGTGCACACCATGCTGTCGTTCGATGCCTACATCTTCGGCACGCGTTCGACACCGGAGTCCGCGTATGCCTATGCGAAGGGTGCGCCGCTCGAGCACCCGGCCGGGTTCAAGATGCAGCTGGCGACGCCGCTCGACTTTCTCGGTGTGACGGATCACGGCATGTACATGGGCATGTTGCCGGCGATGGACAGCGGCGACACCGATGTCGGCAAGCATCCGATTGCGGTGGCAATTCGCGCTGCCAAGACGCCCGCGGAGCGCATCACCGCGTTTCAGAACATGCGGCCCTACATTCGCGGGCAAGCCGCGGGCGGCGATGATCTGCTCGACCCGGCGGTGGTGCGATCGGCGTGGCAGCAGACGATTGAAGCTGCACAGCGCAACAACGAGCCGGGCAAGTTCACCACCTTCATCGCCTACGAATACACGGCATCCGGCAGCAAAAACGAGAACCTGCATCGCAACGTGGTGTTTCGCGATGCGGGTCCCGCTCAGCCATTCACCGCGCTCGATTCGCGCAACCCAGAAGACCTATGGGACTGGCTCGACACGCAGCGCGACGGCGGCGTCGAGGCGCTCGCCATTCCGCACAACTCCAATGGCTCGGACGGTTTGATGTTCGCACTGACGCAGACCGACGGATCTCCAATGGACGCGGCCTATGCGGATCAGCGCATGCGCAATGAACCGTTGGTGGAAGTCACTCAGGTGAAGGGCACTTCGGAAGCGCACCCGATGCTGTCGCCGAACGATGAGTGGGCGGACTTCGAGCTGATGCAGACCAAGATCGCGAATGTCGAACCCAGTCGCCCCCAAGGCAGCTACGTGCGCGATGCGTACCGCAACGGCCTCGTGATGGAAGCCACCAACGGATTCAATCCGTTCCGCTTCGGGTTGATCGGTTCATCCGACACACACGTGGGCGCCGGCTCGTTCGATGAGTCGAATTACTGGAGCAAGGTCGGCATCGTCGATGGCACAGCAGTGCAGCGCGGGTCCGTGCCGATGGCGCAGCCAGATGCGCAGGGCAATCGCTACATGGGTACCGGGGTTGCGAACTTTCAGAACTGGGGTGCATCGGGCCTGGCCGGTGTGTGGGCCGAAGCCAACACACGCGATGCGCTGTATGCCGCGTTCCGACGCAAAGAAACGTTTGCCACTTCTGGCCCGCGCATCCGCGTGCGGCTGTTTGCGGGCTATGACCTGGCCAGTGCAGCGGGTCCAGATCGCATCGCGATGCTCTACGAGCGTGGCGTGCCCATGGGCAGCGATTTGCTCGGCGCAGCGGACAAGACGCCGGAGTTCTTCGTGCAGGCGGCACGAGATCCGAACAGCGCGCCGCTTGCACGGTTGCAAGTCGTAAAGGGTTGGGTCGCCGACGGCGAAAGTCATGAGCGCGTATTCGATGTCGCCTGTTCCGACGGCGTGACCATAGATCCTGCGACGCAGCGCTGTCCCGACAATGGCGCCAAGGTGAACCTCACTGACTGCAGCATATCGACCGACGTGGGTGCGGCTGAACTCGAGACGCTCTGGCGCGATCCCACCTTCGATGCGAGTCAGCATGCGTTTTACTATGTGCGTGCACTGGAGAACCCCACTTGCCGCTGGTCGACGTGGGATGCGATTCGTGCCGGCGTTGCGCCGCGGGAATCGCTCGCAGCCACCATCGCCGAACGTGCGTGGTCATCGCCGATCTGGTACGCGCCACGTAACCCGTGAACAGCAGTCGGTTCATGGTGATACTCGGTGTCGCCGGCATCGCGCTGTTCGGAGCGTTCTATTTCTGGCAGACGCCGGGCGCGAAACTTTCGGCCGACGAGATCGACGCCTACCTCGGCCGCATTGAAGCGCAGCTGCAGACGCCTGCCGCGGACAAGGCGCAACTCGTGGCACGCTTGCGCGCATGGGCGCAAGCCGATGACGGACAGCCGATCTACATCCTGAATCTGATGCGCTTTCACGACGAGTTGCAGCCCTATCCTGGCATTGCGCCATTCGACGGTACTCCGCAGGAGGCGAATGCGTTCTATGAGGCTGCGCTCGCGCCAGTCATTCTGAAGCGCGGCGGCTATCCGTTTTTCCGCGGTCGCGGCGATGGGCCGAATCTGCTCGATGCACCGCCAGCGCTCGATCACTGGAACGACGTGGTGATGATGCGTCATCCGAGTCGTCGCGCGTTCCTGGATTTTCTGAGCGATCCTGCCTATGCAGCGGTCGAACCGCTCAAACTCATGGCTCAGGACGTGGTGCTGGTGCCGATGAAAGCCGATGCTGTGATTCCCGATTTGCGTTGGGTGCTCGGCAGTTTGCTGCTCATGTTGTGGCTTGCGATCGGTTGGTGGCGCAGCGCGAAGCGATGAGACGCGCGCTGACGATTCTGCTGTGGCTCGTGCTCGCTGTCCTCGGCATGGCTGTGCTGCGCTTTGCGTACGACGAATTCCTCTTTGAGTCGGTGGAACTCGGTACGGTGCGGGTGCCGGTGCCCGAACCCGCGGCAGGTCGGCCTGCACCGAATCCGGACCGCAATGCCTATTTCGGCGAACTGCACCTGCACACCAGCTACTCGATGGATGCCAATCTGTTCGGCACCGGCAACGATCCGCGTACGGCGTATCGATTTGCGCGCGGTGACTCGGTGACACTGCCATCGGGATTCGAGCAGCGTATATCGGCGGCGCTCGACTTCGCTGCGGTCACCGATCATGCCGAGAGCCTCGGCTCCTATCTGCAGTGCGGCAGTCCCGACAGCGCCACCTACTGGAGCATCGAATGCGTAGGCGTGCGGCACAAGTTGTTGCCGGTGTTCCCGCGGCTGTTCTCGAGCGGCCTGCAGACTGGGGCGCGTACCGGGCGCTACAACGCTGGCATGTGCGGCGACGATGGCACGTTGTGCATCGGCGCTGCACGCAGCGTGTGGCAGGAAGTGCAGAACATCGCCAACGCAGCCTACGAACCGGGGGTCTTCACCACGTTCATCGGCTTCGAATACAGCCCAACCCTCGATCAGGGTGGCATGTTGCATCGGAACGTCATCTTCCGCGGTGGCGAAGTACCGGCGACGGTGTTCACAGCCTACGACGGTGTGGCAGAGGATCTGCTGCGCTGGCTCGATGCCAGCTGTGTCGGCGAGTGCAGTGCTGTCGTGATCCCACACAACTCGAACTTCTCCTGGGGCCTGATGTTCGGCGATCGCAACAGCGACGGCACACCGCTGTCGCGTGAAAATTTGGCGCTGCGCGCACGCTATGAAAAGCTGGTCGAGATCATGCAGGCCAAGGGCAGTTCCGAATGCGCGGCGGGACTGGGCAACAACGATGAAGCGTGTGGCTTCGAGAACCTGTTCCCCGTGTGCAAACCAGGCGAAGAGGCGGTCGATGAAAACGGATTGCACGCGCGGCGCTGTGTGGCGGCCAACGATATGGTGCGCAACGTGCTGCGCAAAGGACTGCTCGAAGCCGGAGAGCTCGGTTTCAATCCGCGCCAGCTCGGTGTAGTTGCAGCGACCGACAACCACAACGGTACGCCGGGCGACACCAATGAGCGCACCTACCAGGGCCACGGCGCCAGTAACGATGACACGGCCGAGAAACGCCTCGACCTCGAAGTCACGATCGTCGCGAAGACGCTCGGCTTTCCAACCTCCCGCGTCAATCCAGGTGGGCTCACCGGGGTGTGGGCGGAGGAGAACACGCGCGAGTCGATCTTCGATGCGCTGAATCGCCGGGAAACCTTCGGTACCAGCGGTACGCGTATGCGGATGCGCATGTTCGCGGGCTACGACTTTCCGAGTGACCTGCATGAGCGCACCGATCTTGCGGAAGTTGGGTACGCGACGGGCGTTGCGATGGGTGGTGAATTGGCGAGCGCGGAAGGTAAGGCGCCATCGATCGTCGTACAGGCGCTACGCGACCCCGATTCGGCACCGCTGGATCGCATTCAGATCGTGAAGGGCTGGGTGGCGGACGGGGCGAGTCATGAGCGCGTCTACGATGTCGCCTGCGCTATCGGCGAACCCGACACCCAGACTCATGAGTGCGCGGCGATTGAAGTCAGGAGCGATGATTGCAGCATCGATGACGCGCAGGGCGCCGCCTCTCTCAGCGTGAACTGGCAGGATCCCGACTTCACCGCCAATCAGCCCGCGTTCTACTACGCCCGCGTGCTGGAAACTCCCACCTGCCGCTACACCACATTCGATGCGAAGGCATTGGATGTGCCGTTGCCGCATGGCATCCCACGCACCATCGCCGAACGCGCGTGGTCTTCCCCGATCTGGTACACGCCTTCAGAGATAGGGGACAGGGAAATGGGGGACAGTTGACCTCTTTCGCAAGCGAAATAGGTCAACTGTCCCCCATTTCCCTGTCCCCTATTTCTGCTTGCGCAGCTTCCAGACCTGCTCCGCCGGATATCGCTTCGCCCATTCGGCGGGTGTGGTGAACTTCAGCCCGGACGCGTCGGTGGGCGCTGCGAGCTCCAAGTAATCGATCACGTCGAAGCCTACTTCGCGGAACAGCCTCAGCCACGCTGACTGAGTGAGATTGAACTCGATGCCGCCGGGATCGAACTGGACATCGCGCCAGTCGAGCCGGTGCAGACCGAAGTACGGGCGATGAAGCCGCTCGTCACACGCTGCGCCGCTCAACGGCGCCGTCAGCATCGCAAGCGGGTGGGAACCGAGAAAGGTCAGCAGGCCACCGGGTTTCAGCAGGCGATGCGCCTCGGGGATCCAGCGGTAGGGATCACACCAGATGGCGGCGCCATATTCGCTGATCGCGAAATCAAACGTCGCGTCGGCATAGGGCACGGATTCTGCGCTGCCGTGAATCAGTTCGATGTTTGCGCCATGCTCGGCCATGAGCCGCGCGGCGGTAGCGAGTTGCGCGGCCGAGTTGTCGATGCCAACGACAGCCGCGCCCAGTCGATGCATCCATGCACTGACGTATGCCGTGCCGCAGCCGAGTTCGATGGCCCGCTGGCCCGTCATTTCGAAAGGCAGGAGCGCAAGCTCAGATTCGGGTAACTCCCAGACGCCCCAGGTCGGTTCGGGCTGACGCCAGGCGCGTTCACCCGCACTGACCCAATCGGCCGCCATGGCGTCCCAATGGGCACGGTTGACCGCGACGTGTTCCGGCAGATCTGCCATGGCCGATGCCTTTCTGTGGTTCCTATGAGTGTGCAGTATGTCGTGCCTGCTACCATCGACGAAACAAGAGGGAGGCGATGTCATGGGCCGGCTGGACGGCAAGGTCTGTCTGATCACAGGTGCGGCGCGCGGTCAGGGCGCCGAGGAAGCGCGACTGTTTGTGAATGAAGGCGCGACGGTGTGGCTCACCGACGTGCTCGATGACGTCGGTGAAGCCACCGCCAATGCAATAGGCGGTACATATCGACATCTGGACGTGCGCAGCGAGGAGGAGTGGTCCACGCTCGTTGCTGAGATCATTCTGCGCGAAGCGCGCATCGATGTGCTGGTGAACAACGCCGGCATCTTCCGTTCCAACCGCATGCGCGACACCTCGCTCGAGGAGTTCCGCATGGTGATGGACGTGAACTGCGTCGGTGTATTTCTCGGCATGCGCGCGGTTGCACCGTCCATGCGCGAAGCGGGCTCGGGCAGCATCGTGAACATCTCATCGCTCGCGGGATTGCAGGCAGCGGCCGGCGCGTTCGCGTACGGTACTTCGAAGTGGGCGGTGCGCGGGATGACCAAGAGTGCGGCGGTGGAACTCGCCCGTCACGGCGTGCGCGTCAACTCGATTCATCCCGGATTGATCGAAACCGACATGCTCGGGCAGATTCCGGCCGACCTCGATCGCATGACACGGCGCGTGCCCCTCGGGCGCACCGCGGCCGCGAGCGAAGTGGCAACGGTGGCGCTCTTTCTGGCGAGCGCTGACAGCTCGTACTGCACCGGCGGCGAGTTCGTCGTCGATGGTGGGTTGGAAGTGGTGTAGTTGGGTTATGCTCGCTGGCCCTGCCGGGGATCATTGAGGACACACCATGATGAAGCTCTACGGCGTACCGCTGTCACCTTTCGCGCGCAAGGCCCTGCTTGTGCTCGACTACAAAGAACTGCCTTACGAGAACGTACCGACGTTTCCAGGCGATCCATCGCCCGAATTTCGCGCCATCAGTCCGCTCGGCAAGATCCCGGTGCTCGACCACGATGGCTTCACGATTCCCGACACCAGCGTGATCTGTCGCTATCTGGATCGCATCGCGCCGCAGAAGAGCATTTATCCATCGGATCCCAAACTCGAAGCCAAGGCCCTCTGGATCGAGGAGTATGCCGACTCGCGGCTGATCGACACCTGCGCCGGATTGTTCCGGGAGCGGCTGCTGAAGCCGAAGATGATGAACCAACCCACCGATCATGCGGTGGTGCAGAACATCCTCGACAAGACGATGCCAGAGTGCCTGGCGTATCTCGAGTCCATCGTGCCGGAGTCTGGCTACCTCGTGGGCAACGCGCTGAGCATCGCCGACATTGCCCTGGTCACGTGCTTCATTCAGGCGCGCTACGGCGACTTCGATGTGGATGGTGCGGTTGCGCCCAAGCTGCGTCGTTATCTCGATCAGGCATTTGCGGCGCCGCTCGTCAAGAAACGCATGGAAGCCGAACGGGCCGCTATGCCCCCAGGCCTGGTGTAGGAACGCCAAGCACTTGAGGTATGCAGCCTAGCGCGTTGGCGATGGCGTGGTGACCCGCGCCGCGCGTGCCAGTCGCAGTCGCCCGATTGCAGTTCGCGGTGCTTCCACGCCGGTCACCAGATATTCCAGCGTGTGACGCGTGCGCAGGGTCGAATCGAGCGCCCGTCGTGCCTCCTTGACGCCACAGACGAGTACGCGGTCGTCGCTCGCCAGTGCGGTGGACAGATCTGGCAAGACGGTGCGGTCTGCACCCCGCTCGAGCAGCAATGGCACACAGCGCAGCGCGCGGGACCGGTCGCGCGGATCGCGCAACAGGTCCTGCATCGTCACCGCGCGAATCGTCATCTCTTCGACAACCGCGGGCGTTTCGTCTGCCGAAACTGTGATGACCCACAGCGACGCTGGGTCGCGGTCGAACGTTTCGAGCAAACGCGGGTAAACCGCATCGACCAGCAGGTTGGGGCGCTCTTCCAGTCGATCGAGGAACACCTGAATGAGCGGAGAGATCAGTGTCAGCAGAATACGCCGCGCGCTGACCAGGCTCGGCTGCATGATCAGGTTGGCATTGGCTGCGTTGAAGGCAAGTTCGTTGTCGTGATGATTCTGGCGGACGACGAGAAAGATGCCGGGGTTGAGCGCGCGGGCGTTGATCAGAACGCTGAGGTTGTCGGTGTCATCGTCGGTGGCTGCGACCACGCCCGCGGCGTGCGCGACGCCAGCGAGTTCGAGACTCTGCTTGGTGGCAAGCCCGACAACTTTATTATCCACGTCGTGCTCGTCTTCGATGTCCGGAGCGATCACGACTGTTTCGATGCCGCGCTGCCGGGTGGGCACGATAGCGGCCGGCGCAGCGAGGCGCCGCGGGCACCCACCAGCCACTCATCGAGTGTGTACAGGGGCGGCGAGCGTAGCGCGAGCGCGAGTTCGCGCGCGTAGGCCTCGAAAGGGTCGGCGATGATGACTGATCCGAGCGAGCGCAGTTCCTCGACGTGCAGGCGCGAGGGGCATCGACAGATGATCTGGGCAGCGGGGTTGAGCAACCGCGTCACCACCGCGATCTTCAGTCCCACCTCTTCTTCGGTGAGCACCACCACCGCGCGGCACTGCTCGCGATCGACGCCGGCATCGATAAGATTCTTTGGGACGCCCGCATCTGCGCACAGGCCAGGCATCGGCACCGCGTACTGTCGCAGCCCCAGCGCTTTGATTCTGTCGACGTCGCCGTCGATGATCACGCCCGTCATGCGCTGGTCACTCAAGCCCCGTGCCAAGAGGCTGCCCGTGTCGCCGTAGCCGCAGATGATCACGAACGGTTCGTGGATACGTCGTACGGCATTCGAGAAGCGCCGTTGTGCCAGCGCCTGAGAGAAGTAGGGATTGCCAACAAGCCGCGCAATGGCGCCGATTGCGTACACCCAGGTCACGACGCTCAGCAACAGGCATGCGATGGACCACATGCGCTGCGGTTCGGTGAACGGATGCGGCAGCTCACCGAACCCCGTGGTTGTCGCCGTGTACGCCATGAAATAGAGCGCGTGGAAGAAGCCCATATGCACCACGTTGCCGTCCGCGTCACGCCCCGGTATGAGCACCATCCCGATCATGCCAATGGCATACACCGTGATCAGCATGAAGATCGGGCCGCGCAGTTCGCGCAGCACGATGAACGTGACGCGATCGAGATCGGATCCCTTGGCCATGGCGTTACCGCCGCAGCATGAGTGTGTCGGCGACCAGCATTGTCACGGAAATGACGTTGGCGACCAGTGCGCCGGTGGCCAGCGAAACGACGCCCACCAGCACCGGCGTCGTCAGCCCCACTTCAGTGCCGTACACCGCGATTGTCCAGACGCTTGCCGCCAGAATCAGCTGCAGGTCTGCAACGAGCCCCGTTGCAAGCAGCAGTGCACCGATCTGGGATCGATCACCCAGCTTCATCAGTGTGGCGAACAGGTTGACAACGATGGTACCGAACAGAAGCCAGACGCTGTGATGCGCTGGGACGTCGATGTCGCCAGAGACGAACGCGACGTTCAGCGTCAGCGCCAGGATGATGAAGAATCCGAACGCAACCTTCTCGAAGCTCATGGGTACCTCCCCCGGTTCCCCGCCGCCCCATGTTAGTCGTTTTCGTTACTCATCGCGGAAACGGATCCTTCATGTCCGCGGTGAGTGGCACCTCGAATGCGTTGAGCGTCAACGACACCAGGCCGTAGTAGCCGATGATCGTGACCAGTTCGATCACCCCACCTTCACCGAATGCCGATTTGGCCTCGGCATACAGGGCATCATCGATCCGATGGTCGAGGAGCAGCTGCCGCGCGATGCGGTAGCTCAGCGCATCGTCGGCCCTGTCGAACTCGGGTGGCTCATTGCGCCGGATGGCGTCGACCACTGCCGCCGGTACACCGGCCGTGGTCGCAAGTGCGGCGTGGGCGGCGAACTCGAATTTGGCGCGATAATGCGCACCGACGGTACAGATCGCGACTTCTTTCGTGCGTTCCGGCAAGCGGGTCTGGAAGCGAACGGCGGCCCCGAAAGTCTGGACGGCGTCGCCGATCGTTGGTGATCGCACCCAGACGCCGAACGGACCCACTGGCCCCAGTTTGCGCAGGCGTTCACCACGCGGTCCGCGGCAGATGGCATCGAACACGGCGCGCTGTGAATCGTCGAGATCGGTGACTGTGAGCGGTGGCAGGCGGCTCATGGCTGATCCTCCGGTGCGACGCGACTGCGGTATCGTACCCGAGGTGGCGACAGGTGGAGGTGGCATGCTGCTCGAGAACAAGGTCGCGGTGGTGGTTGGTGGCGGCCAGACACCGGGTGAGACAATCGGTAACGGCCGCGCCACTGCGATCGCATTTGCGCGCGAAGGCGCACGGGTCTACGTGGTGGATCGCGATCTCGATTCAGCCGCCGAAACCGCCGCGATGATCGAAAGCGAAGGCGGAGTCGCCATCGCCGCGACTGCGGATGTCACGGATGAATCGAGCCTCGCGCGGATGCTTACCGCGTGTCATGCACGGTTTCAGCGCATCGACGTGCTGCACAACAACGTCGGCATGAGCCTGGCAGCGGGCGATGCACCGATCGAAGACATCACGGTCGAGTCGTTCGATCGAGTCATTGCCATCAATCTGCGCGGCATGGTGCTCACCTGCAAACACGTCCTGCCGGTGATGCGCGAACAGCGCGGCGGCGTGATCATCAACATCTCATCGATGGCTGCGTGGAGCGTCTATCCGTACGTTGCCTACAAGACATCCAAGGCCGGCGTGATCGCGCTGACGGAGCAGCTCGCGGCAGGCAATGCGCGATTCGGTATTCGCGCCAACGCCATTTTGCCGGGATTGATGAATACGCCCATGGCGATCGAGTCACGGGTCGCGGCAGGCAAACCGCGCGCGGATGTGATTGCCGAGCGCGACGCCCGCGTGCCGCTTGGCGGCAAGATGGGCACGGCATGGGATGTGGCGCATGCGGCGACATTTCTAGCATCGGACAAAGCGGGTTTCATCACTGGGATTTCTTTGCCCGTGGATGGTGGCGCGAGCGTTCGCCGCGGATAGACGCCGACGTATACGTATCGGCGATGCCCGCTTCGTGATACACAAACAGATCCGACACGTATGAAGGAAACGAACATGGCACTCACTGGCGTTCATCATCTGGTCATTCGCGTAGCCGACTTCGACAAGTCAGTGGAAACGTGGCGTAATTTACTTGGGGTGCCAGTTGAACGCACCGCCGAGAACGCAGCGCTCTCGATCAAACAGGCTTTCTTCAATCTGCCCGATGGCGGGTTTGTCGAGATTGTCTCGCCAACGGATCCGAACAGCGCGGTGGGTAAGGCGCTGGCGGGTCGTGGCGAAGGTATTCACACTATAGCAATGGCCGTCGAAGACATGAGTGGCACCATCGCAGCTTTGAAGAAGGGTGGCGCAACGCTGATCGGCGAAGGCGGCCCGCAGGTATTCGTGCATCCGAAGTCCGCCAATGGCGTGCTGATCCAGTTGTCGAAGAAGTAGATTCGAGTGTAGATGCGGCGTTGATCGCGATAGACTGGCGATGTGGACTTCGACGACGCACGGGCATATCTGCGGAAGCGGCCTGAATCCGTTGAGGATTTCCCCTTCGGGCCGGATGTGTACGTGTACAAGGTCATCGGCAAGATGTTCGCGACACTTGGCACCGAGGCTGGCGTCGGGCGCATGAATCTCAAATGCGATCCCGAAGAAGCGCTGATCCTGCGTGACGTATTCGATGCGGTGTTGCCTGGCTATCACATGAACAAGGCACACTGGAACACGGTGGTGCTTGATGGCTCCGTTCCCCGCGGCGAAATCGAGCGGATGATCGATCGTTCCTACGGGTTGGTCGTCAAGAAACTGAAGAAATCCGACCGCCTGGCGCTGGAAGTGCGCTACGGCAGAGCAGAGGTGTACAAGTAGTCATGGCAGTTCAGAATCATTCCAGTGCGCGACTCGATCCGGTTGCGTTGTTCGGTTCGCTCGCGGTCACGGCCTGGCGGCTGGGCGCCGGTGTGGCGACGCAACCGCGCGAGCAGCGTCCGCCGCTGTTGTTCGAGTTGTACGAGTTCGAAGCGTGCCCCTATTGCCGGATCGTGCGCGAAGCGCTCACCGAGCTGGATCTCGACGCATTGATCAAGCCGTGCCCGAAGGGCGGCACGCGCTTTAGAGCGGAGTTGGTCGCGAAGGGCGGTAAGGAACAGTTCCCGTTCATCGTCGACCCCGCTACGGGCGTGTCGATGTATGAGTCGGCGGATATCATCACCTATCTATACGAGACCTACGGTGGCGGCACCGTGCCGGTGCGATGGCGCGCGGCGGGAATGCAGCAATTTGGGTCAGCCGTGGCTGGCATGTGGCGACCGGGCGCGGGGCGCAGAGTGCGAGCGTCGATCGCGCCGGCCCGACCGCTCGAACTGTACAGTTTCGAGGCAAGCCCCTATGCGCGGTTGGTGCGTGAGCGGCTGTGCGAACTCGAATTGCCGTATGTGCTGCGGTCCGTGGGGCGCAGCGCCCCCGCGGATTGGGTACCACCGGCCGTGCGCGATGCACTTGGCATAAAGACCGAACCCACCACACTCAACCGGCGCGTGCTGCTCGAGCGTACGGGGCGCATCACCGTGCCCTATCTGGTCGATCCGAACACGGGCGTCGAGATGGGCGAGTCCGGCGAGATCATCCACTACCTGCAGACCCGCTACGGCGCCTGAACCTGAACAAAGGGACAGTTTACTTGTTCAGGTTTGTTCTCCTTTTGGCAGTGTTCGCGCGAAGCTGAACAAGTAAACTGTCCCCTTGTTCACATTCGGGGAAGGCGAAATGACAAAGGTGACGGTGTCGGAAGACATCAAAGCGAAGGCGGCGGACGTCTGGACCGCGATGAGTGACTTCGGTGGCATCAAGGTGGGCGGGCCGATCACTTCGTTCGAGACCAAGGGCAAGGGTGTCGGCATGGTCCGTACCATCGGTATGGGCGGCGGTACTGTGGTCGAGCGCCTCGATCGCCACGATGCCGCTGCACTCGTGTATGCCTACTCGATCATCAATGAAGATTGCCCATTACCGGTGACCGGCTACGCATCCACGGTGAAAATCACCGACAAGGGCGATGGCACCTGCAACGTGAACTGGTCGGGCGTGTTCGAACCGAAAGGCGCATCGGAAGCGGATGCCAGCAAGGTGGTCGAAGGGATTTACCGCGGCGGGATCGCGCGGGCGCGGAAGACATTGGAGAAGTAGCGTCCTGAAATTGGGGACAGTTACCCTATTTTCGTTTCCGTCCCGGCGTGCGTTTCTGCAGGCGGCGTTGGGTTAGGTTCTCCAAGTGCGCAATGAAGGTCGGTTCACCGATTGGTCTGCCGCTCCTCGCGTGCGTACGAATTGCGTCCAGCTGTGCTTGTGAGTCAGGCGCCCGCAAGTAGCTTGTCCAGTCGTCAACGCGGCTCCTGCCAAAGGTGCCCGCGCCATTCCTCGCGTTCATTGATCATGTAGGTGTATCGCTGATGTGTGGCGCGAAACAGGGCTGCGAGGCTATCGACGTGAGCGGGTACGACAACAAAGTGAACGTGGTTCGGCATCAAGCAATAGGCCCAGACCTGCACTGCAGCGCGCTCGCACTCCTTGCTCAGCAGGCGACTGTAGTGTCCGTAGTCTCGTTCCGAAAAGAACGTTGTCTGGCGCCGAGCGCCAAGCAGAGTAACGTGATCGACTGGAGAATGGCCTTGGCGCCGGTAAGGAATAGGGGACAGAAGAAATAGGGGACAGTTGACCTATTTCGCTCAAGGTAGCAGGCGCACTCCGAGTGTCAGATCGAAATGGGTCAACTGTCCCCTATTTCTTGCCCTGTTGGAAGGCGTCGAACTCGCCGCGGTCGATGACGCCGTTGGCGTTGGCGTCCAGCTTCGAGTAGGTGTCCTTGGGCGTGATGACATGTGCGAATTCGGAGCGGTTGAGCACGCCGTCGTGGTCCTTGTCGAGTCGGTCGAAGGGCGTATCGAGGGGCGGAGGCGGCTTGCTTGGGACGACGGGTTTCGGCGCTGGCGGTGCTGGCTTTTCCGTTTCCTTGACGTAGCGCTCGCTGGCGGAGAGGTGCGCGGTTCTGGATTGGCTTTCGATTGTGGCCGTGCCGGGGGGACGCACGGGGTCCGACTCCGCGGCCTCCGCCTCCGGCGATGCGCCGTGTGCGCTCGTCGCGCTGCGCAGGACGTCCGGTGCCGCGGGCCATGTCGAGTCGTTGGCGAAGCGAGTGGCCATGGTCAGCGATTCGGATGTCGCTTCGAGAAGAAGCACGCCGGGCTCACGTGATCGTGCGAGCGCGTCCGGTGCGATCGCGATCAGATTGTTCTCGATGAGAAAGCTGCCCACTGACACAACCAGATAGATCAGCTTGCCAGTGCGCGCGTCGATGGCGAGATCGCGCACCGTGCCGAGTTCCTCACCATCCGCCGTGATCACCACGTGGCCGAGCCAGTCGCTGGCTCTGTCCACCGCGTATGCGGGGGCCGACAGCAGTGCGCAGATCAATAAGAGTCGCTTCATGGGCCGAGCATCGCGCACGTGCCGTACCAGTTCAAGCGCGCGACTTCACACTTCCCAGTCGAACTTCGGCAGGGTCTGGAAGGCCGCTTCGAGGCCGGCCTGCCAACGGTCCCGGGTCTGATTGAAGAACGCTGAATCCTCGCTCAATCGCAGCTCGTGGGCCAGGGTGTAGGTGTTGGCGCGGATGAGCACCAGATCGATGGGCGGCCCGACCGACAGATTCGATCGAATCGTCGCCTCGAGAGAAATCACCGCAAGACGCGCTGCATCTTCCAGTGACACGCCTCCGCGGCCGAGCCGATCGAGCATTGGCTTGCCGTACTTGCTCTCACCGACCTGCAGGTAGGGCGTGTCCTTTGACGCCTCGATGAAGTTGCCCTGGGGGTAGATCAGGTGCAGGGCGTGCGGCGCGCCTCGGATCTGGCCGCCCAGAATGAGCGTTGTCTCACCTGAGAACCGGCTGCTCGACATGCCCGCCGCGTGCTGCACCTGCACGGCTTGGCTGACGCGGCCGATATAGGTTGCGGCTTCGAACATGTAGTGCACGGTGTTGAGTGTTTCGCGGTCATCGCCCGCCTCGAGATCACGCTTCAGCCAGTGAATGACCTCCTGCGTTGTGGCGAGGCTGCCGGCCGAGGCGATGACGAAGATCCGGTCTTCCGCGGTGTCGAATACATGCAGTTTCTTGTAAGAGGTGATGTAGTCGACGCCGGCATTCGTGCGAGTGTCGCCGGCAAGGACGATGCCGGTCTCGGTGCGCACCGCAAGGCAGTAAGTCATGACGATCGCTCCCGGAGATATGTTGTAAGCCTAGCGGTTAGTTCCTGGGGAATCCTCTATTGACGCGCGCGGGTGAGAACGTAGCCTGAGCCGTGATCTTGGATTTCGTGGAGCTTTGCGTGAAGAAACGCCGGCCGCTGCTCGTCATGACGCTATGCGCGTCGATCGGCGCCTGTGCTGCGCCTGGGCAGGGGGTACCTGTCCGTGCGGCGCCGGTCACCGAGGTCATCTTCTATCCCAGTGCGGGCCAAAGCGCCGTACAGCAGGATCGGGACCGCTACGAATGCTACCTCTGGGCCGTGCGGCAGAGCGGGTTCGATCCGAGCCAGGTTGATCTTGCGCCGCCGCAGCAGGTGGTGGTGCGTTCGGAACCGCCACCGGGATCGGCGGTGGCGGCCGGTGCCATCGCCGGCGCGGTGATCGGCGCCATTGTCAGATCACCTCACAATACCGGGGAAGGCGCGGTGATCGGGGCTGCGACCGGCGCCGTGCTCGGCGCCGCCGTGGAGTCGTCCCAGCAGGCGCAGGTGCGCAGTCAATACGACCGCAATGCCGGCGCGCGTCAG
>JBGSQB010000162.1:0-37378 GCA_041738285.1 Pseudomonadales bacterium
CCAGCGCGAGGAGCGCAAGCTCGCCGCTGCCGAGCACGATCCCCGGCGTCACCGCGTAGCCAGCCAGCGCCGTCAGCGCCATGAACAGGCCGATGCGGAGCTTGAATATGTCGACCAGTAACGACATCACGGTCTAACTGATGCCCCAGGTCTCCGCCAGATACTTCCAGTTGATGAAGTAGTAGAGCACGAATGCGGCGAAGAACACGAACACCATCACCAGCGTGCCAGGAATCGTCACGCTGCCAACGCCGATGCCCGCGTAGGACGCATCCGACGGCGGAATCGCAATCATCTCCCTGCCGACTTTGGCGTCCTCATCGAGTTTGCGGCCGAACAGCAGTGACCCCACGATGATGACGATGAAGGCCGCGCCGCCCAGACATGCAAGCAACACCGACATGCCATTCAGGCTCATCATGGTGAGCGCCGCCGCGGAGAATTCGTAGCCACCATCGGCTACGCCCGAAAACAGAATGTCCCAATGGCGGCGCGGTACACCAAGCGTGCCCGCCCCCATCAGGAACAAGGCAACGCCCGTCATGCCGAGGCCGAAGATGTAGGGCTGCCAGCTTGCCAGGCGCGGCAGGATCAACTCGCGACGGAAGAGGATAGGCACCAGCCAGAACGTGAGTGCCATGAACGCGAGCGTAGTGCCGACCACCACGGTGCCATGAAAGTGACCAGGTACATACAATGTGTTGTGCACGATCAGGTTGATCTGTTCCGCGCCCATCACGACACCTGTGATACCGCCCAGCACACCAAATCCCACCAGCGACATGAACATGCCAGAGAACACCGGGTTACCCCACGGCGCCTTGCGCAACCACTCGAACAGGCCGGAGTTGTAGCCCCGCGCGCGTTGCGCCGCTTCGATCGATCCCGGCACCGTCAGGCCGTGCACCATGCTCGCCATCACCGCCAGATACATCGCATAGCTCGTGTTGAAGATCTTCCACTCCGAACTCAGGCCCGGATCCACCAGCAGGTGGTGGGCGCTGGCGATCTGCAGCACCGCTATGTAGAGGAGAAACGCGAAGCGGCTGACTTTCTCGGACAACGGCTTGGCGCCGAACACGATGGCCGCAATGGCATACCAGACGGCAACGTGTGCGGAGACGTTGATCTGTTGCGAGGAATGCCCGAACGCCCACCAGATGAGCCGATACACCCCGGCATCGACATGACTGACGATGCCAAGGTTCCACAGCAACGTCGGAATCAGGATGACGGCGCCGGATGCGATGGTGAAAATCGCGATGATGCAAGCGGTCAGCGCGCCAAAGGTCACGAGCGGAATGGACCCTTCGTAGGTTCGTTCCGACCGTGCGATGACGAGCGTCGCCAGAAAAATGAAACAGTTGATGAGCGCGCCGACCGCAAACAGGATCAGACCCACGTAGAACAGCGTCCCCGCTGGCATCGGCACGTACGACGTCATCATGACCGATGAGTTGCCTTCCCAGAGCACGGCATAGTTGTTGATGACGGCACCGGCCACCATCATCCCCCAGGCAGACCAGCCGAGGCGCGGCGTCGCGATGCGACATCCCAGCACGGTGGACGAACAGAACTGCAGCACGGCCATTTCGAAGAAGATGATCCAGAAGATCAGCAGATTGATGCCGTGCCCCGTCAGAAAGAGATAGAACATGTCTGCTTCAAGCAGATGCACTTCGGGCCATCGCGTGAGGCCCACGCCAAGACCTAGAATTCCGCCAACGAGCAGGAACACCACCGCCGCTACTGCGTTGGCCTTAATCAGCGCTTCCGCCGGCCGGTGAAACTTGAGACCGGTGTCCGGGCAAGTCCGAAACATGCTCGCGTTGTTCATTGCGCGCCCCTGCCTTCTACGACGTGGATCTTGCCGAGCATGTTGTGATGCCCGATGCCGCAGTACTCGTTACAGACGATGGCGTACTCGCCAACCTTGTTCGGTTTGACGGTCATCACCATGTCATATCCAGGCAGCACTTGGACGTTGATGTTGGCCGGCTGCAGAGAGAATCCGTGCTGCCAATCTGTCGATGTGATGTGTAGTCGGTAGCTCTGATTCACTTCCAGCTCATAGCTCGGCCACCAGTCCCACAGGCGTCCGATCAGGTAGATGTCAGCGCCGATGGGTGGCTTTACCACCGGTTTGTTGAACTGGCCCTCGGTGCGCACCGTGAACTCTTCCACCACGGCCTGGGTCTTGGCCATGAATGCGGCTGGCGTCGTTCGATAGGCTTCACTGGAAAGGTTCTGCTCTCCATAGATGTGCCAGTACGGCATCATCAGAGTGAGGATGATTCCCCACACGACGACTACCGTGATCCAGATCAACTCGCTCTTTTCGATCGGTTCCTTCCACCAAATCTTCTTGGTGGGCGGTGCCAGACTGGTCATGCGTCAACCCTCCGGGTGTTGATGATCACTGGGCGATGGGGATCGAAATCAGCTCCATGATTCCCCACACGATGTAGGTCATGGTCGGCACCAGAATGCCGATGAAGAGCAGAATAAAGGGGTTGTCGAGCAACTGCTGCATGACGGGCACGGGTTCGTCATCCGTTGATTTTCGATCATCACTCATCGCTTTCGCCTCCACCCAAACGCGCGCAAACCGCCCGCCCGAGGATCTTTCACTGGTCTTGGCGTCGCATACATAAGGGATTTCCACCTGACAATCCGCGAAATGCAGGCGCTTTAGTCTTGCCGGCGTGACCGCTAACATGCGCCGCTGCCTACTCATAGAAGTCCTACGGTGTCATCACGCGGAATACTGCTGGTCAATCTCGGCTCACCCGCCAGTACCGACATCGCGGATGTACGCGCGTACCTCGATGAGTTTCTGATGGACCCCGAGGTGATCGATTCACCGTGGCCGATCCGCGCATTGGTGGTGAAGGCGTTCATCCTGCCGTTCCGGCCAAAGCAGACGGCCGAGGCCTACCGCAAGATCTGGCGCGCCGACGGGTCTCCCTTGCTCGCGAATTCAAAGGCCTTGGCAACCGCGCTGACGGATCGCGTCGACTCACCGGTGGCGCTGGCGATGCGCTATGGTCAACCCAGCATCGAACATGGCGTGGCGCAGCTGACAAATGCAGGGGTCGATGAAATCCTGCTGATCCCACTGTATCCCCAACACGCCGCCTCCACCCGCACCACGACCGTCACCAAGGTGCGCGCCATCCTGCGCGATCAGTCGCGGCCGATTGCTCTGCGGGTACTGCCACCCTTCTATAGCGATGCGGGCTATCTGCGCGTGCTGACCGCCTCCGTACGCGACGCGCTCCCGGCCGCGTTCGACCTGTTGCTGTTCAGTTATCACGGGCTGCCCGAGCGACACATCGAACGCGCGGACCCGACCGGCGCCCATTGCCTCAAGCGGGCCGATTGCTGCGAATCCCCCTCGCCTGCCCACGCAACCTGCTATCGCCACCAGGCATTCGCAACGTCGCGCGCGGTCGCACGGGCCCTGGAGTTACCCGAAGAACGCTGGCGAGTCAGCTTTCAGTCGCGCCTGGGACGTCTGCCCTGGCTTGAACCGTATACCGATCAAGTCCTCGCGCAGCTGCCTGGCGAAGGCATCAAGAAGCTCGTCGTCGCCTGCCCCGCATTCGTCGCCGACAACCTCGAAACGCTGGAAGAAATCGAAATGCGTGGCCGGGAGATCTTCATCGCCGCCGGCGGGGAGGCGCTCACACTCGTACCTTGCCTGAATGCGCGACCGGACTGGATCGAACTGCTGGCCCGCTGGAGTCGCGATCCGCTGCCGCAGGCGATGGTCGATGTCGCAAGCGAAAGCTGACACCAGCCTCGGCGCGCTGATCGGACTCGACCGCGGCGGCGCATCATGCTTCCTCGGCGTTCCATTCGCCGAGCCACCGACCAGAATTCGGCGCTTCCGTCACCCGCTGCCGCGGCGGCCATGGTCAGGAGAGCAAGACGCAACAGCCGCAGGACCTGCGCCGATTCAACCTGCTGTGCTGGGACTTGGCATGCGCGGCGCGGCGCGGACGAGTGAAGACTGTCTGACGCTCAACATATTCACTCCGTCATGCGATGAACGCGCGCGACCTGTGATCGTGTGGATCTTCGGCGGCGCCTACGTCAATGGCGATGGCGCAGACCCACTGTTCGACGGCACACGCCTCGCCACGGCCCAGGATGTCGTTGTCGTGACCTTCAACTATCGACTCGGCGCACTGGGGTTCGCCGCCATCCACCAGCCCAACTGTGGACTTGCAGATCAGATCGCAGCGCTCGAATTCGTCCGCGATCACATCGCTCAATTTGGCGGCGACCCGGCCTGCGTGACGATTGTCGGTGAGTCCGCTGGCGCGATGAGCGTGTGCAACCTGCTGGCGGCGCCGAGCGCGCTCGGTTTGTTTCATCGTGCGATCGCTCAAAGCGGCGCTGCACGCAACGTTGCCTCGCCTGCCCAGGCACAACAGGCAGCGGTCATGCTGCGTGGCGCATTGGATGATGCATTCGAGTCAGCCGACACCACCGACATTCTGAACGCCCAGTCCGCCGTATCCCAGGCACTGGCAACCGAACACCGCGCGCTGCCGTTTCGGCCATGTACCGACGAGGCCCTCCTGCCGCACCATCCCATCGATGTGGCCAGCATTTCGACAGTGCCGCTGATCATGGGCATGAATGCGCATGAGAATCGTCTCTACACGCGGGCCAGTCTGAGGCTGTCCGATGAAGAGCTGCTGCACCGCATCGCCGAGCGCGTCGGCGAACGCGCGCCATCCGTCCTGGATCACTACCGTTTGCATCACCCCAAGTCCACAATCAACGAGAACGCAGCCATCGCCTCGGATATTGCAACCGAACTTGCTTTTCGACAGCCGATGCTCGACTACGTCGGCCGGCGCACTGCGCCAACCTGGATCTACCAGTTCGACTGGCCATCGCCCGCGCTACGCGGCTGGCTGGGTGCGTGTCATGCCATCGAGATCCCGTTCGTGTTCGGCAATTTCGATCAGCCGAGTACCGCAAAATTCGCCGGCCGTGGCCCGGACGCACTGGCGCTATCCGATGAGGTGATGACCCTGTGGAGCGAATTCGCGCGCAGCGGACGTCCGCCGGCGAGGTGGCCGCAGTTCACGCAAGCCACACGTCAGCAAATGCGCCTCGACCGCGAGCCATACATCGCATCGCTGAACGATGACCCGACACGGCGCTTCTGGGAACAGCTCTGACAGTTCAGCAAAGAGCAAAGCCTACGCGCGGAAAATGCACGATCACTTCGCCGGCCGCATCATCGTGTCTGCGCACCGCGAACTCACGGCTCGATGCGATCACCAGCTCTCCGCGCACTGGTACGAGGCCATAGTCGGTTGGCACCACACCCACATCGTCACCGAGTTTCACCCCGTCCGGCAGCATCGCGGGCACCGGCAGCACTGCGGCTGGTTTAGCATCGCGGCCGATCGCAAGCGCGTCGCTCGATGACATCTCGGTCACATTGCCATGACCAAACGCCGCCATACGCGCACGCCACTTCGTGACATTGCGATACGGCTCCAGAATCGGCGCCACAATCGGGTTGTTGGCGATCAGCCAAAGACAGTGGAAGACCGAGAAGTCGGCGATCGAGGGGTTCGCGCCGAGCAGGAACTGCTCGCTCAGCGACTCATCCAGATCGCACAGGCAGGCCTGCACGTGGCTCTCGGCTGCGGCCGGAGTAATCGTCACGAGTGCAGCACCCTGAGTGAGCGACGCGCGATCCTTCTGAAACGCCTCCATCTGTGTCTGCGACAACGTACTCATGGTCGCGGCAATTGCGCGTGGCTGGAAGGTGATCGCAACCGCCACGCGAAACAGCTGACTATCGGCCCACTCGGCCACCCGGTTGGCGACGAACCCGGCGCAGAGGTCGTCGCGACCAGCGCGATGCGCAAGCCGCTCGGCGATGATGCGCGTGTCGCAGAACACATCAGCCCCTTCCTGCATCACCGGCGTGCGGCGATAGCCACCCGTGAGCGGCATCAGATCGGGGCGCGGCATGATTGGCGGAATCACCACTGAGTGCCAAGGCAGACCGAGGTAACCCAGCAGCACGCGGATCTTCTCCGAGAACAACGAGCCGGCGTAGTGGTGAAGAATGATGTCGGTCATGAAGAAACTCCCTTTGGAAATCTGTTGGCTAGATCGAGGGCGCACGCGCAACCACTGCGCGATAAAAGCTCTGAATCAGCGGTCGCGAGAACATCGATTTGCGGGCGACGAAACGCACCGGGCGATTGACCCCGTGAGATCCCAGCGCAATCAGCGCATGGTCGGGCACGCCGAGTGTCTTGGCGACGCCAGCTGGCACCAGTCCGTGACCGAGCCCGGAAATGGCCATCTGCGCCACCGAGAAGAACGATTCCAGCGACGTCGATCGACGCAGGCGCAGGCGTTTCATGTCGTCTTCGATGCTCGCCCAGGCGCCCGAACGCGACTCGATCGTGATCACTTCGAGTTCATCCCCCACCTGAAATTCGATCGGTGCAAGCGCCGACGGAATGATCACCATCGGCTCCAGCCGTACCACCTCGCTCTGCAAATCGGTTTCGGAGTCGGCAAGCCCCGTGCACAAACCAACCATGTACTCTCCGGATCGAATGCGATCGAGCACCACGGGTGAACGCTGGGCATGAAAACCAAACTCGACCCCCGGCAGTTCGCCCTGAATCTGGGCGAACAACCGCGGTCCCCAACTGGCCAGGATCGCCTCCGAAACGCCGACGATGATCTTGCCCTTGCGCAGGGCGTTGTCCTCGAGAAAGACGCTGCGCAACTCTGACAAGAGCGGTGTCACCTTCTCGACCAGCCGCGTACCGTGATGCGTCAACGCCACGCGCCGGCCGTGGCGCTCGATGAGCTGTCGATCGTAGTAGCGCTCGAGGGCCGCGATGCGTTTGCTCACCGCCGATTGGGAGATCTTCAGCACCGTGCTCGTCTCCATCATCGTGCCCGTCTTCGACAGCGCCACCAGTGTCTCGAGATTCTCGATCATCGCAGCGAGGGCCGTGTCTGATATTCCTGATGAGTAAGCATCATATTCCACTCATTCGCTTTTTTCATGGAACGACTTCCGCGAGACTGCCGCGCCATGACATTTGCCCTGCTTCTGCTCGGATCCGTACTGGCCACCAGCATTCTGTCCGGCGTCATCGGCATGGCCGGCGGCATGATTCTGATGGCGATCCTGGTCGCGATCTCCCCGGTCGCCACCGCAATGATCATTCACGGTGCGGTGCAGGCGACGTCGAACGGCTCCCGCGCCTGGTTCCTGCGGCGCCACATCGCGGGGGCAATCCTGCCGTATTACTTGATCGGCGCGGCAATCGCGGTCGGCGGATTCGCGGCCCTGACGGTGATCCCCGACGCTTCGGTCGTGCTCATTCTCGTGGGTGTATTTCCGTGGCTCGGCCGGCTGGCACCGCGCTTCGCCGGACTCGACATCACGCATCGTCCGACTGCCGTGCTGTGCGGCGTGCTGGTGACGGCGGCGCAACTCCTGGCTGGCGCATCGGGGCCGCTGCTCGACGTTTTCTACCTGACGACTCGGCTCAACCGCCACGAAGTGATTGCAAGCAAAGCGGTCACGCAGACCATCGGTCATCTGCTCAAGATCGTCTACTACGGCTGGGCGGCGGGCTTTGCCACCGACGCGCCGACCTGGCTGATCGGCGCCGCGATGCTGACCGCCGTGCTCGGCGCCCGCATTGGCACGCGACTGCACGATCACCTCGACGAGACGAGTTTTCGTCGATACAGCAGCTGGATCATCCTGGGCATCGGCGCGATCTGCATCGGCAATGGCGTCTACGAGCTCGTCGGCAGGTAGAAATAGGGGACAGTCGACCTATTTCGTTTCACGAGCGGTGGTGAATGGGGACCGACGCCGAAATAGGTCAACTGTCCCCTATTTCTCTGTCCCCTATTGCTTAGACGCGCTTCACCACGAACAGCAGATCGCCGACATTCACCTGCTGGCCGGAGATGTTGTTGATCCGGGTCACTTCGAAGCGCTGATCCGACGGATACAGCTCGGTTTCGCTCGAATTGAAGTCCTTGAGCGCCAGCGGCGTGAAGATCTTCATCGCCTCGAGCTGACACAGCGTGTCGTTGACACCAATTTTGTCGCCCACCGACACGTAGTCGGGTTCGGCCGGGTTTGGCGTCGCGTAGAAGATACCTGTCGATGGCGACAGCACCTTGAGCTCATCGCTACCTTCGATCTTGATCGAGTCTCGATCGATCCCTGCGCCGGTCTTGCCGGCGGCATCATTGATGTCGTTGATCAGCGCAGTCGCGTCGATGCGTGCGAGGAAACCCGGCAGGAAGTTCGTGTCGTACACGCCATCCCGAAACTCGGCATCGCGCAACACGCGCTTCAAGAGTGAAATGTTCGTGCAGATGCCGGTGATCTTCACGCGCTCGAGATAGCCGAGCAGCTTGTCGATCGTATCCAGACGCGACTGGCCGTGCGCGATGACCTGCGCGACCATGCTGTCGTAGTAAGGCGACACGAACTTACCGGCCGCTGCCGTCGCAATCACTTCGATGCCCTGTTCAGCCGGCAGATCGCACTCGACGATCTGGCCGGGATCAGGTCGAAACTTCAGCTTGCCATCGGCGCCGCGCACGATGCGTTCGGCATTGATTCGCGCTTCGATGGCGTAGCCATTACGACCGGCCTCCAGCCGCGCGATGCTCTCGCCCGACGCGATGCGGAACTGGGCGCCAACGATGTCCACGCCGGAAACGAGTTCGGTGACCGGGTGCTCTACCTGCAGGCGCGTGTTCATCTCCATGAAGTAGATGGCGTTGGCCTTGAGGTCATAGATGAACTCGACAGTACCGGCGCCGACGTAGCCAACCTCGTCGCCGATCGCAGCGGTATGCTTGAGCACAGACTCGAGCAGATCGGGCGGCAGCATCGTGGAGTCCGATTCTTCGAATACCTTCTGCTTGTCGCGCTGTACGGAGCAATCGCGAATGCCGAGCACTTTGGTGTTGCCATGGGCGTCACGCAGCAGTTGCGCTTCGATGTGACGCAGCGAGGTGACATACTTTTCCAGGTAAACGTCGCCGCTGCCGAAGGCCGAACGCGCTTCCGCGGTGACGCGATGGAACTGTTCGTGGAACTCGTCACCCGACTCGACGACCTGAATGCCCTTGCCACCGCCTCCATGCACAGCCTTGATCAACACGGGATAGCCGATTTCTTCGGCGACTTCGGCCGCGCGCTCGACGCTCGTCAGAATGCCGTGGCTGCCAGGTACCACAGGCACCCCGAGGCGCAGCGCGGTATTGATTGCGTTCGATTTGTTCCCCATGGTCTCCATCGAGGCGACCGGCGGGCCGATGAAGTTGATGCCGTGCGATCGAACCAGCTCCGCGAACTGTGAGTTCTCCGACAGGAAGCCAATTCCAGGGTGCAGGGCATCGACGCCTTCATGTTCGGCAACCTTCATGACCGACAGTGCGTTCAGATAGCTTTCGTCGGGCGTATTGCCGCCGATACAGACGATGCGGTCATGCTCGGACAGCATGTCCACCGACACCGAATCCATGTCGGGGTCCGATTGCACGAGCACCACTTCCACACCCTGCTGTTGCGCGACACGAACGAGCTTCACCGCCGTGCAACCGCGCGCGTGGATGAGCACCCGTTCGACGGGGCGCAGCAGATCCTTGTCGCGAAACCGCGGCCGACGCGGCATCACGAGCGGTCGATCCTGGGTCAGACTGCCCGCCATGACACGATGGACGACTTCCACGACCGACTCGGCCGGCAACGGAATTTCCGGGTCGATCTTGCGCAGCGCCTCGTCGAGGTCAGCATGGATGGGGTGCTTCACCAGACCCTGCATCGCGCCGGGCACGGCGGACAGATAATTCGACAGCGTCGCAGTCGATGGCAGGTTCGAAGGCACCACGATCTGGCCCGCGAATGGCATGTTGGTACCGCTGAAATAATAGGTCTGCACCAGCGGATGCGTGACGAAGCTCGCCTGCGCCCCACCGGTGCAGTCACCGTAGCCGAACACGATCACGGGCAACTCGTAGTCGCGTACCAGCCGCGTGATGCGATCGTTCACCGCGGCCATCGAGAACAGCGCTCCGGCGCCCTCCTTCGTTTGCATGCCACCGGACGAAATGAAACAGATCACGGGCAACTGGCGCTCCGCTGCTTCCACCAGCAGCTTGCAGAACTTCTCCGCGCTCGCCATGTCGAACGCGCCGGCCTGAAAATCGATGTTGGAGATGACGGCGGCGACACGAATGCCGCCCGCGCCATCGTTGAACGAACCAGTACCCGTGACAATGCCGCACGGCGGGATCTTTTTCTTCAGCGCGCTCTCGATGGAAACGCGAAAGCCGGGGAACTCACAGGGATCAGAGCTGAGCAGGTCGCCATTGATCTCTTCGAAGTCGCGGAAGAATCGGGCGATGATGTCCGTGTGGCTCGTACCCTTGCGGGCCTTGAACTCGTCGAGCACCTGCTGAATGCGCAGGTCACGATAGGCGATCGTGAGCCGGTTCCAGAAGTCCTTGCGGCGGCCGATGTTGCGCGGCGAGATGCGGCCGTCATAGCGCCGTCGATCCTGCTCCGACGCGAGATACATGCCGAGCAACCGCTCGAACAGGAACGTGGTGACGACAAACAACGTATCTGACAGATGGGGGAAGCTCGACTTTTTCCATTCCTCTACCGCCCGGATGAAGTCGGTGGACTTCGGCATGTCGGCGATGCGTCGATACCAGCTGAAGAACTGCTGTTGCAGTCGTTCGGCAGACGGCGCCTTGTCGCCCGCTACTGCGCCGCCGTTGTCGGTACCGGATGCTCTGGCGAGCGCATCATCCAACAGGCGTTTGAGCGTTCGCTTCGACAGCGCACGCGTGCTTTCCGCTTCTTCGGCAATCGTGTCGAGACGCTCGATGATCTGATCGTAGATCGTGTCGAATAGCAGCAGATTTTCGCACTCGGCAATGAATTCGCGCCGCAGGTCATCGTCGAACAGCACATCGAGCACTGTCACGTCGCTCGGTGCAGGTGCATCGGCGATCAGCATGGGCGTGATATACGCCGCGTATCGATCGTCGAATATCTGGCGATTGATGGCGATTCCGGCGCGCCGCGCCGCGGCAAGCGTGCGGACACGTTCCGACAGAATGCTGTTGTCGACGACGTCGGTGATCGCGCCTTCGGTCATCGTCAGGTTCAACTCGGTCGTCAGCTGACTGCGCAGATAGTTGTCGGACTTCTCGCGCAATCCCCGCGGCGACAGCAGCTTCTTGCCTTCGTGAGTAAATCGGGCGCGAAACACCGAAGCCAGCGGACGATCCGCGCCAAGGGCGACGGCAAGGCCTCGCGGGTCGGATATGTCGCCAACTCGCAGCAGCCTCGATGCTTCTTCAGGACTCGCCAGAAATCGGATGAGCGCCTTGAAATTGCCCTCGGCGTCGTTCTTCCAGCGGTTGTAGAGATAGGTGCTCACCGTGGTCAGGAGACTCGCCCGCGCTTCGTTGAAGTTCTTCTTTGGCTCGCCAAACAGGAGCTGCGCGATGCGACCGCGTTCGTCTTCGAGACCGTCCTTCTTTTCCGTGTAGTTCTTCCACGACTTGGCGAGGGCATCGTCGTAGATGACCTTCTCCGGATCCTGCATCCATTTCAGAAAGGTCTGCCGGCGTTCCCGGTCGGCCCGCATCGACAGTTCGCCCTTCGGCAACTCCTGCGCGGCCAGTCGTCCGTACTGCTTGGTGGTGGTCGCCCGGATGCGCTTGCGCGTGCCCAGGTAGCGCAGGTACCGGTACGCGACCCCGAACACGTTCATGTATTCGGTCGGGGTCTTCGACACCCGCAGGAACGCGCGCTGTTCCATCTGCTGAAGGCGTCGCGAGGGTTTCAGGTAGCGTTCGAGATTGTGTCGGTAGTGATCGAGGATGTACGGATTGTCGGCGACGAACTGGCGGGTGCTCTGTTCCACCGATTGGATGCCGGTGACGATCGCCTGACGCAGGTTGTCAAGCTTCTCAGGGCCGTCACCCGGCGCGTAGTCGATGATGCCGTCGATGTTGCCCTGATCGTAGAGTTCGAACGGCGACAGGCCGACGTACTTGGCGCACTCCTGCCACGACAGGTTGAGCCTTCGAGCAATGCTCGCAAGGCTCTTGGGTTGAATGGTGCTGAACGCCCCGTCGCGCACCGACAGGATCAGGTTGCTGGCTGCCAGCGGTATCGCCCCGCCCGAGTAGCCGAGACCGAAGATGATGCCGAGGTTGGGTACGTCGACGTTGGCCATCTCGGCAATGAGCCGGGAGATGCTGTGGGCCTGATTGTTCTTGTTGGCCAACTCGCCGGCATCGGCGCCTGGCGTGTCCATGAGGCTCACGATCGCGATGTTGCGCTTGGAACACTCGCCCACCAGCTCCGCGGCCGCCAGATGATGTTCGGGTCCCCACACCCCATTGCGCACCGAACGATCCTGGGCGATGAAGGCAACCGTGCGCGGCTCGCCATCGAAATCCATGATCAGCTTGCAGGCGTAATAGGGCCCGTCCACGACCTCATCGATGACCTTGGCCCCGAGGTTGCGGATCACGTTCGGCGCATCGAGGCGACCGGGGTCTTCCGCCGGCGCCACCACGCTCTCGATGTAGGAGTCGATATCGAGGTTGCGCAGGAGTTCCAGCTGACGCGCGATCTGCGCCCGCGGCAGCAGACCCTTGACGTGATGTTCGATAGCCGTTGGCCCCGTACTCGGGAACAACGAAAAATCCTGGGCGAGGCTTTCAGCAATCAGGTACAGCCGATCGCCGTCAGCGGACTGGTTATCCATTACTGCGTTTCTGATCTTCGGCTCGAAAGCCGTTGAAATCTATGTAGAATTTGGTCGCGTACTCTAATGTATGCACGATCGACCACGCAAACACTGCGCCATTCTCGGGAGCCCCCCATGACCACGACGAAGCATACATCCCCAGGCTCCGCAAAACCGGCAGCGAACCTGGGCTGCGCGATTCTAACGGTGTCTGACTCCCGGGGTCTCGCCGAAGACACATCCGGAGCGTTGTTGGTCGAACTGCTCGAAGCCGACGGCCATCGACTGATCGACCGCCGCCTGGTCAAAGACGACCGCTTCGCGGTGCGTGCCGTGATCTCGGCCTGGATTGCAGAACCAGCCATCGATGTCATCGTCACCACCGGTGGCACTGGATTCACTGGCCGCGACACGACCCCGGAGGCTGTGGCCCCGCTGTTGGAAAAGCCCATCGAGGGATTCGGTGAATTGTTTCGTGCCATCTCGTTCACCGAGATCGGTACGTCCACGATCCAATCCCGCGCCCTCGGCGGGTTATCGAACGGCACCCTCGTCTTCTGTCTGCCCGGTTCGACCAATGCATGCCGAACCGGATGGACCAAAATCCTGCGCAGTCAGCTCGACGTCAACCACCGACCCTGCAACTTCGTCGAGCTGATCCCGCGCTTCCGCGAGACCTGAGCCAGGCGCTGCGCTAGGAGAAGATGATTCGGGTCAGGAACTCGGCCACACAGGCCGGCTTCTTGCCGCCCTCGATTTCGACGGTGATCTGCTGCTTGAGCTGCACGGTATTGGGCGCCTTGAGTTCGGCTTCGAGCAGGGTCCGCTCGGCGCGCAGCTTGGAGTTCACCGGCACCGGTGCGGGAAAGCGGACCTTATCGAGACCGTAGTTCACCCCCATCACCATGCCTGCATAGGCCTTCGGATCACGCGCCGGAATGCTCGCAGTCAGGTGCGGCAGCAGCGACAGCGTCAGAAAGCCATGGGCGATGGTGACCTTGTAGGGTGACAGCTTCGCCGACTTCTCCGGATCAATGTGGATAAACTGATGATCGAGCGTCGCATCGGCGAACAGGTTGATGCGTTTCTGATCGACGAGGATCCATTCGCCGACGCCATCCGAGGTGCCGATCTGGCTGCGGAGAATCTCCACGGCGCGCTGCGCGTTGTCCGACATAACCGTCTCCTAGGGTCCTGAGTTGCAAGGTCAGCGAGTTTAGCCGCTCCGGGCAGTGCCGGGTTAGAATCGGCGCGACTCAATTCGCCAAGAAGCCCTGCATGGCCCTCACACCCGTCTTCATCCTCGGCGCGGCGCGCACCCCCATTGGCAGCTTCCAGGGTGCGCTGTCGTCACTGTCCGGTGCCGAACTCGGCGCCCACGCCATTGCGGCGGCGGTCAAACGCGCCGGCGTCGGTGCCGATCGGATCGACGAAGTGCTGATGGGCAACGTCGTTTCCGCAGGTCTCAAGCAAGCGCCTGCGCGGCAGGCGATGCGCGCCGCCGGACTGCCCGACCGATGCGGCGCAACCACCATCAACAAAGTCTGTGGTTCCGGAATGAAGGCCGCCATGCTTGCCACGGATCTGATCCGCTCGGGCAGCGCCCGGGTCGTGGTCGCGGGCGGCATGGAGAGCATGACCAACGCCCCTTACCTCATGCCGCGAGCACGCGCGGGTCTGCGCATCGGACACGGCGAAATCAAGGATGCGATGTTTCTCGACGGCCTTGAAGATGCAGCAACCGGCCGTGCCATGGGCACCTTTGCCCAGGACACCGCCGACAGTTTTCAACTGTCGCGCGCCGAGATGGATGCCTATGCCGTGTTATCCGTGCAGCGCGCCCGTACTGCCATCGAGTCGCGCGCGCTGACCGAAATCGAAGCAATAACCGTGTCCGGCGCAATCGTTAGCGACGATGAGCAACCCGGGCGCGCCAAGATCGAACGCATTCCGACGCTTAAGCCCGCATTCAAAGACGGCGGCACGATCACCGCGGCCAATTCGAGTTCGATCTCCGATGGCGCCTCGGCCCTGGTGATCGGTGCCAGCGCCATTGACGGTCGCGAACCGCTGGCACGCATCGTTGGCCATGCCACCCATTCCATGCATCCATCAGAATTCACGCTGGCGCCGGTCGGCGCGATCGGCAAACTGATCGAGCGACTCGGCTGGAAAGTCGAGGACGTGGGACTGTTCGAAATCAACGAAGCGTTCGCCATGGTGACGATGATCGCCATCCGCGAACTGGGACTCGATCCGGAAACGGTCAACATCTATGGCGGCGCCTGCGCTCAGGGACATCCAATCGGCTCGACGGGCAGCCGGCTGATCGTGACCCTCGCCCATGCGATGCGATCCCGCGGCGTGCGTCGCGGCGTCGCGGCGTTGTGCATCGGAGGCGGAGAAGCCACCGCCGTCGCCCTCGAAGCGGCCTGACGTCGGATGAAGTTACCCGTCATCGTCGGTCTGGGTGGCGTCAACGCTGCGGGGCGGCTGTCCCTGCACCACGCCTATCGACGCATGGTGATCGATGCGCTGCCCGAAGCGCATGCCGCGTCGACCTATGCGTGCCTCGCCGGGCTCATGAACCTGAAGGCCGACCCCACAGACCCGACAACCCGTGCCCACATGCTGAAGCACACGCTGGTGCGCCGGATCGAGCAGTTCGACCCCGCCAACATTCCGTGGCAGCGCAATGCGACGCTCCATCCGAGCGAAGGCGTACTGCAATTCAAACTGTCACGCCGGCAGATTCCTGATCATCTGCCACCCGACTGGCAGATCACCGATGCCGGCAGCAAAGACGTCATCGTCACGGTGCCCGACAAACTCGAGGTGCTGGTCGAAGATCGCCGCAGCTCGCGGGTGACCTCGGCGGGTCAGGTGCCGACCGGATTCGAACCAGAAACGCTTTATCAGTCGCGCAGCCACCCGCGCGGCCTCGCGCTCACCGTGTTTGGTGCATCCGACGCGGTGCGATCACTCGGGATCGACTGGGACGTACTGCGCCAGCACGTGCGGCCCGACCAGTTCGCGGTTTATTCCGGAAGCGCCATGGGCCAGCTCGACGCCAACGGCACCGGCGGCATGATGCAGGCTTCCATGCAGGGACGCCGGGTGACCGCCAAACAGCTGCCGCTGGGCTTGTGCGAAATGCCGGCCGACTTCATCAACGCCTACGTACTCGGCAGCCTCGGGGCGACCGGCGCCACCATCGGTGCGTGCGCGACGTTCCTCTACAACCTGCGCCAAGGTGTCGAGGACATCCAGAGCGGTCGACGCCGGGTGGTGATGGTCGGCAACTCCGAAGCGCCGGTGACACCGGAGGTGATCGAGGGGTATCGCACCATGGGCGCGCTCGCCGAAGACGAAGCGCTGATGGCCCTCGATGGCAGCTCGAGCGCCGACAACCGGCGCGCCTGCCGCCCCTTCTCCGACAATTGCGGCTTCACCTTGTCCGAAGCGGCGGTGTACACCGTCATTGTCGATGATGCCCTCGCGCTCGAACTCGGCCTGCCCATCCTCGGAGCGGCGGCCGATGTGTTCGTCAACTCGGATGGCTTCAAGAAGTCCATCCCGGGACCGGGGGTGGGTAATTACGTCACCGTCGCCAAAGCGATGGCGCTGGCGCGGGCGATCCTGGGTGACGAGGGTTTGCGGCGGCGCACCTACTTCCACGCCCACGGCACCGGCACGCCGCAGAATCGAGTCACCGAATCGCACATCATGAGTTATCTCGCCGGCGTGTTCGGTATCGAGCGCTGGACCGTCGCCGCCATCAAGGCCTATGTCGGCCACTCACTGGCGCCCGCCGGCGGCGATCAACTCGCGGCGATCCTCGGTGCATGGCAGTTCGACATCATTCCGGGCATCACGACGATCGACCACATCGCAAGCGATGTGCACACCGAGCATCTGCACTTCCCCTTGGCTCACGAACCGTTCGCGCACGATGCGTTCGAGGGCGCGTTCATCAACTCGAAAGGCTTCGGCGGCAACAACGCAACCGCGCTCATCCTGTCGCCCGCACGCACCCGGGCGCTACTGACAACGCGGCACGGTGAGAAGGCGATGACCGCCTACGCGCGGCGCCACGAGGCCGTGGCTGCCGCGATTGAAGACTACGACGTACGGATGACTCGCGGTGAAGTCGCACCGATCTACCAGTTTGGCGAAGGGGTGCTGGAAGGATCTGATCTGACCATCACGCCGGAATCGATTCGGGTGCCGGGGTATGCCGAAGAAATCGATCTGGCGCTGCGCAACCCCTACTGAAAAGAATAGGGGACAGTTGACCTAATTCGCGACCTGCCCGGTGCAATCTTGGTACCAGTTCGAATTAGGTCAATTGTCCCCTATTCCTTTCAGTGAGTCGTCGGATCCGATGTCCTTGGGATCGACACCAGTCGCGCCTCGATCGACGCGCGCAGGGCACTGTCGGTGGCTGCATCCCGTGCATCGGCGAGCGCAGCCCTGACACCAGATACCGACCCGAACCGACGCCACAACTCCGCCCGTTCCAGATGCAGTGACGAAGGATCACCGCCGAGGGCGAGCTGACAATCGATCATATCGAGGGCGGTCACAGCCGCCGCTTCCGTACCTGCGAACAGAATGCGCTTGGCGTTGTTGAGCATGCGCAGCGCCACCTGATCGGGCTCGGCCGTCGACAACTCGGCGCCGGCGTGCTCGATGAGATCATGGGTGCGCAACCACGCACGCCACGCGTCCGGTTCGATGACGGCATTGGCGAACGGATCGATCAGGGCGCCATTCGCACCCACAAGGAAGTGGCCGGGAAATCCGATCCCACGCATCGCGAGGCCCGCAGCCCGGCCGAGTTCGATGTAAAGCACCGCGAGCGTGATCGGAATGCCGCGCCGATGCTCGAGCAATCGATCGAGTCGGCTGTTGTCGAGCGCGTAGTAGCCGGTAGCGGCGCCGACAAACCCTTGATCGGCAATGAATCTGCACAGCTCGGCCGCGCCGACGGTGCCAGTCCGCGGCAGCCTCGACTTCAGTGCATCGACGCCTGCGTCCAATGACGCGGCATCGAACTCCGGCGCGAGCAGGCCGGTGACCAGCGTGCCCGCGTCCCATTCGCTGCGGTTCGGTTTGGCCCGATAAGCGTCGACCAGGCGCTGAGTCGTCACCCGGGATTAGCGTCCGCCAGCAGATTCGACACCAGCGTGATCAGCTCACTGCGGGCGAAAGGTTTGGCGAGCGTCGCATTGGCGCCAATGAAGCGGGCCGTCTCGAGGTAATCGGTAGGCCCAATGCGTCCGCCACCGGACATGGCGATCACGGGCACGCCGTCGCGCAGCGTGCGCAGTTCCGCGATGGTCTCGAGACCTTCCTTCTCCGGCATGATGAGGTCGGTGATCACGAGATCGAACTGGCTGCCCTTGAACTGACTCACTGCATCGCGGCCATCGACAGCCGTTGCCACGTCGTAGCCCTCCAACCGCAGCATCTCGCCCACCACTTCGAGCACCTGGGAGTCGTCATCCACCACCAGAATCGAACTCATTGGCATGGTTCTCCGGTTACGTGCTGACAATTCTAGTTCAACCTGACGATCCGGGGGCGGCGCGCGTCACGGACGTTCAGTGTTCTCGGGTCGCCGCAAAGCGCACGTCGGGCCATCGCTCCTGGGTGAGCACGAGATTGGCCCGAGTGGGCGCGAGATAGGCGAGATACCCGCCGCCGTCCTCCGCCAGAGCATCCTCACATTTGCGTTTGAACTCGGCGAGCTTTTTGGCGTCTTCACAGTACACCCAGCGCGCCGTATAGACGCTCGCATCTTCGTAGACGCAATCGGCGCGATACTCGTCCTGCAGCCGGAACGCCACCAGATCGAACTGCAGCGTGCCCACCGCACCGACGATCAGATCATTGCGCGCCAGCGGCTTGAACACCTGCGTTGCGCCCTCTTCCGCCAGCTGCGCGAGGCCACGCTCCAACTGCTTGCTCTTCAGCGGATCTCGCACGCGCACACGGCGGAATAGTTCGGGGGCGAAGTTCGGTACGCCGGTGAAGCGCAGATCCTCCCCTTCAGTGAACGTATCGCCAATCTGCACGGATCCGTGGTTATGCAACCCGATGATGTCACCCGGATACGCCTGGTCGGCCTGTACGCGGTCGCCTGCCATGAAGGTCACTGCATCGTTCACCCGCATGTCCTTGCCAGTACGCACCTGATGCAGCTTCATGCCGTGCCGATAGGCACCCGAACACACGCGCACGAAGGCGATACGGTCGCGGTGCTTGGGGTCCATGTTCGCCTGGATCTTGAACACGAACCCGCTGAAGGCAGATTCTTCGGGGTGCACAACGCGCTCATGAGCGGCGCGCGGCTGCGGACCCGGTGCATGTTCGACGAAGCAATCGAGCATGTGATCCAGACCGAAGTTCCCGAGCGCGGTACCAAAGAACACCGGCGCAAGCTTGGCTGCACGAAACTCATCGTAACCGAACGGATGTGATGCGCCGCGAACCAACTCGATTTCATCAACGAACGTCGTGTACTCATCGCTGAGATACGCACGCGCCTCGTCACTGACCAAACCGTCAATCGTGCGATACTCGTGCAACCGATCACCATGTCCCGGCTCATAGCAGACGATGCGATCGTCGCGCAGATCGTACACACCCTTGAAATATCGTCCGGCGCCGATCGGCCAAGTCATCGGCGCGCACTTGATCGACAGAATCTGTTCGATTTCGTCGAGTAACTCGATCGGCGGCCGGATCGCGCGGTCGAGCTTGTTGATGAACGTCAGGATCGGTGTGTCGCGCATGCGGCACACCTCCATCAGCTTGATGGTGCGGGGTTCCACGCCCTTGGCGCCATCGATGACCATCAACGCCGAATCGACCGCCGTGAGCGTGCGATAGGTGTCCTCGGAAAAGTCTTCGTGGCCCGGGGTGTCCAGCAGATTCACCATCCGATCGCGATACGGAAACTGCATGACGGACGTGGTCACGGAGATGCCCCGCTCCTTTTCCATGGCCATCCAGTCGGACGTCGCGTGGCGCGAGGATTTGCGCGACTTCACGGTGCCGGCCATCAGAATGGCGTTGCCGAGGAGCAAGAGCTTCTCGGTGACCGTGGTCTTGCCCGCATCCGGATGCGAGACAATGGCAAAGGTGCGGCGGTTGCGGGTCTGATCGTGCGTCACGAAATGGGGCAGCAGGCAAAAGGCGCGGCATTATACATAGGCCGACGCGCAGCGCCCCGCGCCCGCGTCAGCGAACGTCAGGTCAGACTGAGCGGCGAGGCGCCATCGAACCGCAAGGCGAGCACCTGTGCATCCTCGAAGCCGAATTCCGCGGGATAGTAGCCGGGACGCCGACCGATCTCCGTGAACCCGAGCGAGGCATACAGCGCGAGCGCGACACGATTGGATGGTCTCACTTCGAGATAGACCACGTTGGCGCGACGCGCCTGGGCGCGATCGAGCATGTGCAGCGCGAGTTGTCGCCCGTGACCCTCACCCTGCCGGTCTCGACGTACGCAGACGTTGAGCAGATGTGCCTCGCCGGCAGCCGCCGACAGCACGCCATGTCCGATGATGTCATCGGTCTCCGTCGCGAGTACCCAGCACTCGTAGGCAGCGCCGAGACAATCGCTGAAGACACCCTTGGTCCATGGAAATGCGTAGCTGCGCATCTCGTTGTCCACGACCCGGTCGAGGTCGAGGTATGTCATCGGCCGAAAACTCAGGCAGGCAATGCTGCTGCGATCGTCAGCCATAAAGTTCGTTTGGCAGCTGGGTCCAGGCGCAGTTGTGCAGGTGTCGGGCCGACGATCGCAGTGACCGATTCGATCGCATCCACGGCGCCATCGGCGCAGGCGACCTCACCGAGCAGCACCAATGTGGTCGCACGCGCGCGACTCGCCTGCCCTTTCAAAAAGGCGCGGTATGCAACCGCGAGCGACTGCGCCGAGCCATCGCTCACACCGGTTTGTGGCCAGAGGAATCGAACCACCTGGGCGACCGCACCGCGCTGCGCCGCGGCCCGAAAAACGCCCTGCAGAATGATGCTGTCGGCCGCATCCTTCACCGCGCCAACGACCACCGCCCCACCCCCGGAAACTGCCGTCAGATCGCGGGCGATGCTGGCCGCAACACCCAGAGATGGCATGGGATCGGCGCGTCGTGGGCGCTCGGGTTGCCGCGGAGGAACCGCTGCCCGATCCGATCTGCGTTCGACCCGAGCCGCCAGTGCCGTTTGGACTGGATCGGGCGCGGTGACCTTGGCAGGTCTTTCGGGGCGCCGAATCCAAACGTCAATACCCATCGCAGCGAGCAGGCGGCGGCGGACCGGTTGGGGTTGCACAGACATGACGGCATTTTAGGGCCATTCGGTTATCTTTAGCAGGCCATCAGTTCAATGCACCCCTAATTCCTAATGAAGTACCACACCGACGACGTTCGCATCACCGGCATGGAGGAAGTGCTCGCGCCCGAGGCGCTGCTGCGCGATCTACCGCTGTCCGACGCCGCATCCGCGCGGGTCTACAAGTCACGCCGCGACATCAGCGACATCATTCATGGTCGCGACGACCGGCTGATCGTCGTCATCGGTCCGTGCTCCATTCACGACCCCAAGGCAGCGCTCGAGTTCGCCGATAAGCTCGCCAAGGAGGCCGAGCGGCTGAGCGATGTGCTGATGATCGTGATGCGCGTCTACTTCGAAAAGCCACGCACCACCGTCGGCTGGAAGGGACTGATCAACGATCCCAACCTGAATGGTTCTTTCGACATCAATCTGGGCCTGCGCACCGCGCGCCAGCTGCTGCGGGATCTGATCGACCGAGGCGTTGCTACCGGCACGGAGTATCTGGACCCGATCTCACCGCAGTACTTTGGTGACCTCGTCTGTTGGGCTGCCATCGGCGCACGCACGACTGAAAGTCAGATCCATCGGCAACTGGCGTCGGGCCTTTCCTGTCCAGTCGGCTTCAAGAATTCGACCGACGGCTCGGTCCAGGTCGCGGTGGATGCCGTCGGGTCGGCGCAACACCCACACATCTTCCTGTCGGTGACCAAAGCCGGACATTCCGCGATCTTTTCCACCGCTGGCAACGATGACTGCCACATCATCCTGCGTGGCGGTGGAGGTCGCACCAACTACGACAACCCATCCGTGCACTATGCCAGCCGCATTCTCGAGCAGGCAGCGCTCACGCCAAAACTGATGGTCGACATGAGCCACGCCAACAGCAGCAAGCAATACCGCGCGCAACTGAATGTCTGCAAAGACATCTGCAATCAGCTGCGCGACGGTGAGCGACGCATCATGGGCGTCATGATCGAGAGCAATCTCATCGAAGGTCGCCAGGATATCGGCAAAGGCACATCGTTGACGTACGGCCAGAGCATCACCGATGGCTGCATCGGCTGGGAAGACTCGGTGCGATGCCTCGATGAGCTCGCCGCAGCGGTCGCGGCGCGCGGCGTTGCGCTGCGACCAGATCAGGTCGACTGAACGGTACCGCGGGGTGCGTCCCGCGGCACGCGAATGCGCTGCACCAGTTCCACTACGTGCGGCGGCGGCGGCGCGGTCAATCGCGACACCACGGTTGCAACCGCCAGATTGAGTAGCATGCCGAACGCGCCGATGCCTTCGGGTGATATTCCGAACCACCAGTTAGCCGCGACGTTCTCCGCCATCGGGGCCACGAATACCCCCTTGAAGTAGATGATGTAGCCGAGCGTGAAGACGAGTCCCGTGATCATCCCGGCGATTGCGCCTTCGCGGTTGAGCCGTGTGCTGAAGATGCCGAGCAGGATTACCGGGAACAGCGACGCCGCGGCAAGGCCGAAGGCGAAGGCAACGACCTGGGCGACGAACCCCGGCGGGTCGTAGCCAAGGTATCCGGCGAGCAGAATTGCAGCCGCCGCGCTGACACGACCGGCACGCAGCTCGGCGCGCTCCGATATGTTCGGCATCAGCACACCCTTGAGCACATCGTGGGACACTGCCGCGGATATCACCAGCAAGAGGCCTGCGGCCGTGGACAGTGCCGCGGCGACCGCGCCGGCGGCAACCAGTGCGATGACCCAGTCGGGCAGACCTGCGATCTCGGGATTGGCGAGTACCATGATGTCCTGGTCGACCGTGAGTTCGTTGCCGCGCCAGCCAAAACTCTCTGCGCGCACGGCGAACTCGGTGTTGCGATCGTTGTAGTACTGGATACGGCCATCGCCGTTCTTGTCGTCGAACACCAGCAGGCCCGTACCTTCCCATGTCTTGAACCAGTCCGGGCGCTGCGCGTACTCGAGGTTCGCCGACACTTCACCGACCACGCCATGCTGAATGGTCTCGGTCAGGTTGTAACGCGCAAGCGCCGCAACCGCGGGCGCCGTGGTGTACAGAATCGCGATGAAGAGCAGCGCCCAGCCCGCCGAAGCACGCGCATCACGCACTCGCGGCACAGTGAAGAAACGCACCAGCACATGGGGAAGTCCGGCCGTACCGACCATCAGTGCGGCAGTGATGAAGAACACATCTATCGTGCTCTTGGAGCCATCGGTGTACGCCGTGAATCCGAGTTCCGTGACCACGGCGTCGAGCTTCTGCAGCAGGGACAGACCGTCAGTCACGGTGCCGCCGAAGGCGAGCTGCGGCAGCGCAACGCCCGTCACCTGCAGCGAAATGAACACGGCCGGCACGGTGTAAGCGAAAATGAGTACGCAGTACTGCGCGACCTGTGTGTAGGTGATCCCCTTCATCCCACCAAGCACGGCGTAGAAGAACACCACCGCCATCCCTACGATGAGTCCCGTTTCAATATCGACCGACAGAAAGCGCGAGAATACGATGCCGACGCCGCGCATCTGTCCCGCAACGTAGGTGAAGGAGATGAAGATCAGACAGATCACGGCTACGACCCGCGCGGTCTGTGAGTAGTAGCGCTCGCCGATGAACTCGGGCACCGTGAACTTGCCGAATTTGCGCAGATACGGCGCGAGCAGCAAAGCCAGCAGCACGTAGCCGCCGGTCCAACCCATCAGATACACCGACCCGTCATAGCCGAGAAAGGCAATCAGGCCCGCCATGCTGATGAAGGAGGCGGCCGACATCCAGTCCGCCGCGGTCGCCATGCCGTTGGCGATCGGACCGACGCCCTTGCCTGCTATGTAGAAGTCACCGGTCGATCGCGCGCGTGACCACAGCGCAATTCCGATGTACAGGGCGAAGCTCGCACCCACGACGAGGTAACTCATGGTCGTGAGCGACACGATCAGTCCTCGTCCACGCCGTGTTCACGGTCCATCGCGTTCATACGTACGACGTAATACACGATGAGTCCAAGGAAGACGTAGATGCTACCCTGCTGAGCGAACCAGAACCCGAGCTTCACACCCCGAATCTCGATGGTGTTGAGCCAGTCGACCCAGAGCACACCGCAGCCGAACGAAACCACGAACCAGATGGTCAGGCAGACAGCGACGACGCGCAGGTTTGCGCGCCAGTAATTCGAACGATCCATGAAGACTCCCCGCAATCGGACCCGATTATACGCGCCTCGATCGCCCGCTCGCCCAGGCGCGTTCCGCCATCAGTCCCGCATACCACGCGCCGTACAACATGGCGTCGAGGTAGCTCGCCTTGGCAAGCCACGCGATGTGCACGATGGCCAGTGCGCCAGCAACGTAGACGAGTCGGTGCAGGCGCTTCCAGCGCGGACCGAGCCGTTGCTGCCACCGACGTGTCGACGTGATGGCAAGCGGGGTCAGGATCAACAGCGCGGAAGCGCCAACGAAGATGTACGGGCGCTCGCTCAGGTCCCCAACGAGCGAGCCAAGCGTGCCACCGCTCAGATACGCGAAGTACGCGCACAGGTGCAGCACGCCATACCCGAACGCCGCGAGCCCGATGGTGCGACGGTGACGAATCAGTCGAGGCCTTCGCAAGACCCTCGCGAGCGAGGAGATACTCAGCGCCGCCAGCAGAAATCGAATGGTCCACTCACCGAGGAAGTGGACAACCGCCTCGCCGGGATCGGCGCCGAGTCGACTACCCGGCGCCATGACTTCCAGTGCCACGTCATAGCCGAGCAGCGCGAGCGGCGAAAGGCACAGCAGCGTGACGACTATGCCCACGAGGCGTGGCTAATAGTTCTTGCGAAGATTCATGTCGGCATAGAGCGAAGCGACCTCTTCGCCGTAGCCATTGAACGGCAGCGTGTCCATTCGATTGGGGCGCAGCAGCGAACTCGGCAGCCGGCGCTCCGTCTTCTGGCTCCATCGTGGATGATCGACCGCAGGATTGACGTTGGCATAGAAGCCATATTCCTGCGGTGCCGACAGATTCCAGGTGGTGCGCGGTTGGCGCGCGGTCAGTCGGATCTTGACGATCGACTTGATGCTCTTAAAGCCATACTTCCACGGCACCACGAGGCGCAGCGGCGCGCCATTCTGTTTCGGCAACCGATCGCCATACATGCCGACCGCGAGAATCGCGAGCGGATGGTATGCCTCATCCAGTCGCAGCCCCTCGACATACGGGAAACGAATGCCGCTGAATATCGAACGCGCCCCCGGCATCTCCTCTGGCCGGTAGAGCGTCGTGAACTCGACGTACTTGGCGTCGCCGGTAGGCTCGAAGCGCTTGATCAGGTCGCCGAGGGGAAACCCGATCCACGGCACCACCATGGACCAGGCCTCGACACAGCGCAGTCGGTAGATCCGCTCTTCGAGGGCGTGTGGTTTCAGTATGTCTTCGAGTGCGTACAGCCCGGGCTTGGCCACCTCGCCCGCAACCTCGACAGACCACGGGTCGATCGTCAGGCGCTGCGCATTCGCGGCCGGATCATCCTTGGCGGTGCCGAACTCGTAAAAGTTGTTGTACGCCATGGCAATGGCCTGCGGCGTGACCGCGTCAGCCGGTGGATTCGAGTCGGGCCGAAAGTTCAGTTGCGCCAGCGGATTGGCATGCCCAATCGCCGGCAACAGCGCGCCTGCAGCCACAGTGGCAGCGCTGGCCATCAACCGACGGCGATTGAGGAAAACGTGTTCAGGCGTGATTTCGGACGGTCGCGGATTCGACAAAGTAATCACCGACTGATGTTAACGCGGAATTAGAGCGGCGGCGCCCGCGATCGTTCACTCACCCCGGGTCGAGTTACCTTCGTCACCGCGGTGCCGCACGGCATTCCAGGCCCACTGCGCCGGTCCAGACAGCGCGTATATCAGTGACAGAACGAGCAACACGCGCGGCGGATCCGAGGCAATGAGGGCGAACACGAACACCACGCCGACGAGCATGACGAATGGCACGCGACCGCGGAACGTCAGTACCTTGGGTGAGAAGTAGACGAAGTTGCTGACCATCAACAGCGCGATACCGCACGTGAGGAGCGCGAGTGTCACGAGCAACGCTGTCGGTAGGGTTCCGCTCAGGCCCCAGACCTCGGCCGCCCAGATGAAGCTCACCACGGTACCCGCCGCTGCCGGGCTAGCAAGGCCGGTGAAGGATTCGAGCGTGCCCTTGGTGTTGTAGCGCGCCAGCCGCAATGCAGTGCACGCAACGTACATGAACGTCGCCATCCAGCCGAACTGACCCAGCTCGGCGAGTCCAAAGTTGAAGGCGATGATTGCAGGCGCCACACCGAATGCGACCATGTCGGACAGGCTGTCGTACTCCGCGCCAAACGCGCTCTGGGTGCGCGTGAGTCTTGCCACGCGACCATCGGCAGCGTCGAGTATTCCAGCCGCGTAAGTTGCAAGCACGGCGGCAACGAAATTTCCGTTCATGGCCGCGACCGTCGCATAGAAGCCAGCGAACAGCGCGCCAGTGGTGATCAGGTTGGGCAGCAGGAAAATGCCGCGCCGCAACGACGGCTGGCCGCGCTCGCGGTCGCTTTCCGCCCGTGCCACCACGGCACGCAGCAGCGCTCGCGTTCGGCCACCGTCCTCCGGTCCGCTCACCCTGTTCTCCCCTGCGGTCGGATCAGTTCTTGTCCCGATCCACCAGCCGCTTCGATTGGATCCACGGCATCATACCGCGCAGGCGCTCACCGACCTGTTCGATCTCATGGGCCTGAGACAGCCGACGACGTGCCTTGATCGACGGTGCACCCGCCTGATTTTCGGCCACGAACTCGCGCGCAAACTCGCCCGTTTGAATCTCCTTGAGAATGCGCTTCATCTCGACCTTCGTCGCTTCGTTGATGATGCGCGGCCCACGCGTCAGACCACCGTACTCGGCCGTGTTCGAAACCGTGTACCACATATTGGTGATACCGCCTTCGTAGAAGAAGTCGACGATCAGCTTGAGTTCGTGCAGACACTCGAAGTAGGCCATCTCGGGCGCGTAGCCCGCTTCGACGAGCGTCTCGAAGCCCGCCTGCACCAACGCCGCGGCGCCGCCGCACAACACGGCCTGTTCACCGAACAGATCCGTCTCCGTTTCCTCGCGAAACGAGGTCTCGATCACGCCCGCCCGACCACCACCGTTGGCACTCGCGTACGACAGCGCGATCTCCTTCGCTTCACCCGATGCGTTCTGGGCAATTGCGATCAGGCTTGGCACGCCACCACCTTCGACATAGGTCGAGCGAACGGTATGCCCAGGACCCTTGGGCGCGATCATGATTACATCGAGATCGGCTCGTGGTTCGATCAACTGAAAATGGATGTTGAAGCCATGGCCAAACGCAATCGCCGCACCATTTTTCAGATTGGGCTCGATCTGATCGCGGTACAGCGCGGGCTGCAACTCATCCGGCGTGAGTATCATGATCACGTCGGCGCCCTTCACGGCCGCGGGCACCTCGGAGACCTTGAACCCGGCCTTCTCGGCTTTACGCCAGGACGGGCCACCTTTACGAAGCGCGACCGTGATGTCCTTGACGCCCGAGTCCTTCAGGTTGTTCGCGTGGGCATGACCTTGAGACCCGTAGCCAACGATCACGACCTTCTTGCCTTGAATCAGTGACAGGTCTGCGTCCTTGTCGTAGTAGACGTGCATCGAAATATGCCCCTTGAGCAATGAGTTAGAGACTGAGGATTTTGTCGCCGCGACCCATGCCGGAGACTCCGGTGCGTGCGACCTCGAGCACGATCGTCCTGCCGATCGCCCTGATGAACGCGTCCAGCTTGTCGCTCGGGCCGGTCAGCTGAATCGTGTATGTATTGTTGGTGACGTCGACGATTTGCCCACGGAAGATGTCGGTCGTCCGTTTGACTTCATCCCGTGCCGCGCCTTCGGCTCGCACCTTGACGAGCATCAACTCGCGTTCGATGTGGTCACCATCGGTCAGGTCGACGAGCTTCACCACTTCGATCAGTTTGTGCAGCTGCTTGGTGACCTGCTCGATCTTTGAGTCATCGCCGCTGGTGGTGAGGGTCAAGCGCGACAGCGTCTCGTCTTCGGTCGGCGCGACGGTGAGCGACTCGATGTTGTAATTGCGCTGTGCAAACAGACCGACGACTCGGGACAGCGCCCCCGCCTCGTTTTCGATGAGGATCGCGATGATGCGGCGCATCAGGTGGTCTCTCCCTTCGACAGGATCATGTCGCGCATCGAGCCGCCCTTGATGGCCATCGGATAGACATGCTCGTCCGGGTCGATTTGCACGTCGAGGAACACACAGCGACGCTTGTTCTTCGGGCCAAACGTCTCCTTCATCGCCCCTGCGAGATCACCGACCCGGTCGATCTTGATGCCGACGTGGCCGAAGGATTCGACCAGTTTGACGAAATTCGGCAATGCATCTCGATACGTGCTGTGCGAATGGCGGCCGCCATACTGCATGTCCTGCCACTGCTTGACCATGCCGAGCGCTGCATTGTTCAGGTTGATGATCTTGATCGGCAACCCGTACTGCATGCAGGTAGAAAGCTCCTGCATGTTCATCATGAAACTGCCCTCGCCCGTGACGCAGGCGACGACCGCTTCAGGGAACGCGAACTGTACGCCCATCGCGGCGGGAAGGCCGAAGCCCATGGTGCCGAGGCCGCCCGAGTTGATCCAACGCCTGGGTGCATCGAAGTGATAGTACTGAGCGGCGAACATCTGATGCTGGCCGACGTCGCTGGTGACGTAGGCATCGCCCTTGGTCGCGGCGAACAGCGCCTGCACCGCCTGCTGGGGCAGAATCACGTCCGTTGGCGCCGCCTTCGCGATCATATCGTGATCGAGTCCGTGGGCCGCGCGCCACTCATCGATCTGCTCCCACCACTTGGCAAGCGCAGGCCGATCCGGGAATGTATCGTCCTTGCCGAGGACGGAAGCGATCTGCGTTTCCATCTCCTCGAGCACCGGGCCGACGGGGCCGACGATCGGAATGTGCGCGGGGATGATTTTCGAGATCGACGCGGGGTCCACGTCGATGTGCACGATCGTTGCCTGCGGGCAGAACTTCTTCGGACTGTTCGTCACGCGATCGTCGAACCGGGCGCCGATGGCGAGAATCAGATCTGCCGCATGCATGGCATTGTTGGCTTCGAACGTGCCGTGCATGCCGAGCATGCCGAGAAACTGGGCATCGGATGCCGGGAATCCGCCGAGACCCATCAACGTGCTCGTGACTGGATAGCCGAGCCGCTTCGCGATGCGGGTCAGTCGATCAGCAGCGTTGCCCTGGATGAGTCCACCGCCGGTGTAGATCACCGGGCGTTTGGCCCGGATGATCGCATCGACCGCGCGTCGGATCTGGCCGGCATGGCCGCGTGTTGCCGGATTGTAGGAACGCAGACTCACGGACGCTGGATACTCATAAGGCAACGTGACGGCCGGGTCGGTCACGTCCTTCGGAACATCGATCACCACCGGACCCGGCCGCCCCGTGGTCGCAATGTAGAACGCCTTCTTCACCACCGTGGGGATGTCGGCGGCGCTCCTCACGAGGAAGCTGTGTTTCACCACCGGCCGGGAGATGCCGACCATGTCCGTTTCCTGAAACGCATCCGTGCCGATCAGATCGCTCGCCACCTGGCCGGAGATCACGACCATCGGAATCGAATCCATATAGGCGGTCGCGATCCCGGTCACCGCGTTGGTGGCGCCGGGTCCGGACGTGACCAACACCACCCCGGGTCGGCCCGTTGCCCGCGCGTAACCGTCGGCCATGTGGGTGGCGGCCTGTTCGTGACGCACTAAAATGTGCTCTACGCGCTGCTGCCGGAAAATCGCGTCGTAGATGTGGAGCGCCGCGCCGCCGGGATAGCCGAAGACATACTCCACGCCCTCGTCCTGCAGGGCGCGAATGAGCATGTCACCGCCGGACAGCATTTCGGTCGACTTTTCCATCTGTAACTTTTCCATCCTGCATAACGGCGACAGCGCGCCACGCAGGTCCCGCGTGCGCGCGCTGTCGGCGATTCAACTTGAGCCGCGTATTTTTGTGCGTTGCACGATGCATGTCAATTTGGCGACAGAACGGTCAAACGGGCCGCGAATCACGGCAAAGTGTGCACCGCGCCACGCTTTGACAACCCCGCCGCGCGGCGGCGCTATGCTATTCTCTGCACTCGCCCGACAGCCAGTATCGCCATGCGTTACCGCTATCTGCCGCTTGTGATGCTCCTCCCGGCCCTGATGGGCGCCGATGTCTACCGCTATGTCGACAAAGACGGGGTGGTGACCTACACCCAGCAGTTGCCTTATGGGGTGACGGGTGAGGTCGTGCGCACCGGGAGCGGGGGTACCGCGACCCAGACGGTCCGCGACCTCAACGCCCCGGCCCAGCCGGATGCGACCGCCGGCGACCCGTCTTCCGCCAACACCCCGATGAAACTGACCAAAGAACAGCAGGCCATGCTCGATGACCTGCAGAAGGCCGAGGCCGCACGCAGGGAAGAGCTCGCCAAAATCAAGGACGCCAACTGCACCAAATCCCGGGACGTCCTGCAGCGCCTCGAGACCCGGGGACGTCTGCGCGTGCGCGACGAAGCCGGCGAAGAACGCATGATGCCCGAGGACGAGCGCGAACGCCGGGTTCGAGAAGCCCAGGACGGGATCGTCGCCAACTGCGCACCGACGGGCTGAGCCTCAGTCGATCCAGACCACGCTTGCGAACCGCCCGGTGGTGGCGGCCGTTCTGAAAGAATAGAAGCGCGAATCCCGCGCCGTGCAGAAGCCACCACCGTCGATCTGCTGAACACCCAGGGCGCGCAGCTGCCGGCGCGCCAGCATCTCGAGATCCGCATAATATTTTTCCGCACCCACGCCCGGTCTGAAGCACTCGGCGGCTTCCGCATCCTGACGGACAAATGCGCTGAACACATCGCGGCCTACTTCGTAGCGCGCGGCACCGATACCCGGACCGAGGTGCGCCACGAGATCTCGATGTCGCACCGGCATGGCGCCGATCAACGTCCCGAGCACGCCGGCCGCAAGGCCTCGCCAGCCGCAATGGGCAACACCGGTGCAGCGGCCCGCTCGATCCCCGATCATCACCGGCAGGCAATCCGCGGTGAGCACTGCGCAACCGACCCGGCGAGCACGGGTCCAGACCGCATCCGCCCGTGGGGCCACTTCGGATGCCTGCGGGCCTGCTTCGAACACGTCAGTGCCATGCACCTGCTCGAGAAAAACAATCCGCTCCAGGCCGAGGCGCGATGCAAGCGCCGCGCGATTGCGTAACACACGCGCACCATCATCGCCGACATGTAGTGCAAGGTTACCGGCACCGTATCCGGCGCCACGCATCGCACCGGCGGTGGTGTAAACCCCATGCAGCGCTGGGTGCGCCGCCCAATCCGCCGACAACAGCTCAGGCGTCATCACGATCCCGCCGCAGCGCATCGATCAGATCAACCAGGTCGAAGGCCACGGCCGAATCAAAATGCAACGGCGCGCCGCTCGTCGGATGTTCGAGATCGAGCGCCACTGCGTGCAGTGCCTGGCGCTTGAAGCGCCGTACGGCCGCGATCAGGCCTTCGCTCGGACGCGGCGGCAAGCGGCCGCGGGCGCCATAGCGCGTATCCCCGACCAACGGATGTCCGATCGACGCCAGATGCACCCGGATCTGATGGGTGCGACCGGTCTCGAGTTCCGCTTCGATGAGCGTTGCCGCGCGAAATCGTTCACGCACGGCAATGCGAGTCACTGCTCGGCGGCCGCCGTCGCTGACTTTCTGTCGCAGGCGATTGCGTGGATCGCGGCCAATGGGTGCATCGATCACGCGGCCGCCCGTGAGCACGCCTTCCACGACTGCGAGGTAGCGACGCGCCACATCGTGACGGGCGAACGCACGCGTCAAGGCTTTGTGGGCGGCCATGGACGCGGCAATGAGCAACAGCCCGCCGGTGTCCTTATCGAGCCGATGTACCAGACCCATGCGTGTGATCTGCCCGAGCGCAGGCCGATGCGCGAGCAGCCCATTGATGAGCGTGCGATCCACGTTGCCAGCGCCAGGATGCACGACAACCCCAGGCGGCTTGTTCACCACGATGAGATCGTCATCTTCATAGACGATGTCGAAGGCAATACCCGATTGCGCCGCGTCCCACCGCGCAGGACCCGCGATCTGCGCATCGATGGTCAGGAGCTCGCCGCCATCCAGCCGATGTTTTGGCGCCGCCACCGCCCCGTCTACCGTCAGATCGCCATCGCGGATCCAAGTCGCGACCTGGGTGCGCGAGAACTCATCGAAAACGGTCGCCGCGGCCTTGTCGAGACGCTCACCGGCAAGTTCAGGCGGCACTCTCGCCGCGCGCTGCACGCGATTGGGGGATTGCATCATTTATTGGGTCTGTGGATGTGCGGCTGAGTTTGAGGCTTTGTTGGGCGTCACCGGCGCTTACGGTAGACTAGCCGATCTCAACGATCCGGGTCCCTGCTCGCAATACCATGATTCGCGTCCTCACTCTGTCCTGCCTGCTGTTCGCGTTGTCAGGATGTGCGCTGTGGCCCTTCGGCAAAGACAAGCCAGAGGACCCCGACGAAAACACCACCGAGCAGATCCTATACCGGAGCGCTCAGAGTTCGCTGCGCGCTGGTAACTACAAGGATGGTATCGATAAGCTGCAGCGACTGGAGGCGCGATTTCCCTTCGGCCGCTACGCCGAACAGGCGCAGCTCGAACTGATTTACGCACATCACATGGCCTACGAACCCGAAGCAGCGCGCGCATCCGCGGACCGGTTCGTTCGCCTGCACCCCCAGCACCCCAGCGTCGACTATGCCTTCTACATGAAGGGCCTATCGTCGTTCATGGCGGAGCGCGGCATGCTCGACCGATTCGGCGGTGCAGATATTTCGCGCCGCGATCAGACCTCCAATCGCCAGGCATTCGCCGACTTCGCCGTCTTCTTGAGCCGATTCCCCGACAGTCAGTACGCGGCCGATGCACGTCAGCGCATGATTTATCTGCGCAACCTCCTCGCCGACTCGGAGATCCGCATTGCCGACTACTACATGCGCCGCAGCGCCTACGTCGCTGCCGCCAATCGCGCGCGCAACGTGGTGGAACACTACGGTCAATCCAAAGCGCTGCCGGATGCGCTGGCAATTCTCGTCGAGGCCAACTGGCGGCTGGGGCTGGAAGACGCGGCCAACGACGCATTGCGGGTGATTGCCCTCAACTATCCCAATCACCAGAGCTTCGACGACAACGGCGATTTCGTGTTCAAGAACGCCGTGCTCAATCGCGATCGCTCCTGGCTCAACATGATGACGTGGGGGCTGCTCGATAGACCCGACGTGCCACCGCCGATCCGGATGAAACTGCCAGGCTGAGCTTGACTACCCCGCAGCAGGACATCGTCGCTGAAGTGGAAGCGCGCAGGCAGGCGCTCAATTCCAACCTGCTGAAGATCTATCACTACTACCGCACCACCATGGGGCTCGCGCTGCTCGTGGTGTTTGCTCAGGACACGATCGCAACGCCGTTCGGTGTGCTCGGCGCCGAGCTTTTTCTGTTGATTACCGTCGGCTACACCATCTTGAACCTCGCAAGCGTCATCGCGACGCCGTTGCTGCCCACGCACTTCCTGCGGCGTCAGCTCATGACGACGCTGTTCGTTCTGATCGACATCGCGGTGGTCACCGTACTGATGTACCTCTCATCGGGCGTGGCGAGCGGTCTCGGCGCGGTGATTCTGGTGTCCGTCGCCGCCGGTGCGATCCTGGTGACCGGGCGCACCAGCACGGCGATTGCCGCCGTCGCCGCCATCGCGGTGCTGTACGAAGAGTTCTATCTTTCGCTCACCCCGCCCACATATCAAAACGACTACTTCCAGGCCGGCGTGCTCGGCGCACTCTACTTCGCGACGTCCATATCGATTCAGATGCTGTCGGCGCGCCTGCGACGCTCCGAAATCAGCTCCATGACCAACGCCGCCGAGGCCGCCGACCTCGAGCGCGTGAACCGCTCGATCATCGCCCGCATGCGCACGGGTATCATCGTCGTAGGCAGCGACGAAACGGTACGTACGATCAATCAGTCGGCACGGTCCCTGCTGGGATTCGCCGCCGACGATCGACATCCCGAGTCGTTGCCAGAACCGCTCGCGGAGCGGTTGCGCGCCTGGCGCAACGACACCACCGTGCGCACGGGTCCGTTTCAAATCTCTGCCACCATGCCCGAGATTCGGGCGAACTTCAGTGCGGTGCGTGGCGACCGGCCGAGCGCAGACATCATCGTCTTTCTCGAGGATACGACCGAAGTTCAACAACAGGCTCAGCAACTGAAACTGGCGGCGCTCGGGCGATTGTCGGCAACCATTGCCCACGAAATCAGAAACCCGTTGAGTGCAGCTCGCCACGCAGCGCAGCTGCTCGGCGAGTCCACCCGTCTCGACAAAGGTGACGCGCGTCTCATCTCCATCATCGATGCTCAGGTCAAGCGCATGAACGGGGTCATCGAGAATGTGCTGGAGCTGTCACGTCGCAGGCCACCGACTCCCGTTAGACTGAATCTGGCTTCGTGGCTCGGTGACTTCGTGACCCAGTTGAAACAGGCGAACATGGACGATGCGGACATCCGCGTTGCCGTGACACCCGCCGACACGGAAATCCGCGTCGATCCGACGCAGCTCGCCCAGGCGGTGACCAATCTCGCTGTCAACGGTATTCGCTACAGCCTGGAGCGCACCGGAAAACCGTTCGTCGCGCTCGAAGGCGGCATCGATCCAACGACCGACCGGCCGTACCTGAACGTCATCGACCACGGTCCCGGCGTCGCCAAGGATCAGTTGGCAAACCTGTTCGAGCCGTTCTTCACCACGGAGCGAACGGGTACCGGCCTCGGGCTGTACATCTCGCGCGAGCTCTGTGAAGCCAATCAGGCACGCCTGACGTACACACGCCACACGGATGGTGGCAGTTGTTTCCGTATCAATTTCGCGCATCCCGATCGCATTACCGCATAGTCGGGCCGCAGCAGCCACAGAGGGACCTGTGATGAGCAAACGCGCACTGATCGTCGACGATGAGCCAGATATACGCGAGCTCCTCGAGATCACCCTCGGCCGCATGAACATCGATACCCGTGCCGCCAAGGATGTCGCGAGCGCCACCCGCCTCTTGTCCGAACACACCTTCGACCTGTGCCTGACCGACATGCACCTACCCGACGGCAACGGCATCGAACTGGTGCGCCACATCGGCGCCGAACATCCCGGCCTGCCGGTGGCCGTCATCACGGCATTCGGCAACATGGACACGGCGATCACCGCGCTCAAAGCCGGCGCCTTCGACTTCGTGCAGAAGCCGGTCGATCTCGAGCAGCTGCGCGCGCTGATCGATACCGCATTGCGACTGTCACCCATCGGCCATGCCAATGAACCGATGACGCGCATGACCGGAGATTCGCAGGCCATGAAAGTGCTGCGCGAGCAGATCAATCGGCTCGCGCGCAGCCAGGCCCCGATCTACGTCAGCGGTGAATCGGGTAGCGGCAAAGAACTGGCCGCACGTCTCATCCACGAGCAAGGGCCGCGTGCCGACGGACCGTTCATCCCCGTCAACTGCGGCGCCATCCCCAGCGAACTGATGGAGAGCGAGTTCTTCGGTCACAAAAAAGGCAGCTTCACAGGCGCGGTCGCCGACAAGGAAGGGCTGTTCCAGGCCGCCAGCGGCGGCACGCTGTTTCTCGACGAAGTGGCGGATCTGCCACTCGGGATGCAGGTCAAGCTGCTACGTGCCATTCAGGAAAAGGCGGTGCGTCCCGTCGGCGGCCAGCAGGAAGTACCGATCGACGTGCGCGTCGTATCGGCAACCCACAAACGCCTAGCCGACGAAGTCGAGAGCGGTCGCTTCAGACAAGATCTGTACTACCGACTGAACGTCATCGAACTGCAAGTGCCCGCACTGCGCAGCCGTCGCGAAGACATCGCCCGCCTCGCCAACGAAATCCTGGAACGCCTCGCCGCCGAATACGGCGCCAAGGCACCCGCGATTGGCGCCGATGCGCTCGACGCGCTGAACGCCTACGACTTTCCTGGCAACGTGCGCGAACTCGAGAATATTCTGGAGCGCGCATTCACGTTGTGCGACCAGAAGACCATTCACGCCGCCGATCTCAATCTGGCACCTGCCGCACCGCGTGCGCAGATCAAATCGCCATCCGGGCCTGCACCCGGCGCATCGACGCCCGCTGTCGCGACAGATGGCCCGGACTCGACGCCCGCGCTGCCGCCCGGAGCCTCGCTCGAGGACTATCTCGAGGGAATCGAGCGCAAGCTGATCACCGACGCTCTCGAAGCGACACGCTGGAACAAGACGGCTGCAGCGAAGAACCTCGGCATCACGTTCCGCGCGCTGCGCTATCGACTGAAAAAGCTCGGCCTGGAATAGCCTACTGCCACCGGGGTCATCGACCCACAGCACCGATGGCGCCGCACGCGCTGCTGGACTGTTGCGCATCGGGTCGAATCCCATCCGATGCACAAAGCGCGCGGCATTTCGCTGACAGAACTCCTGGTGACACTTGGCGTCGCCGCGACCCTGGGCAGCTTTGCCGTGACGTCTTGGACTCAGTCGGTCACCCAATCACGCTCCACCGCCGCAATCAACCAGTTGATCGGTGCGGTTGCGGCGACCCGCAATGCCGCTGTGACGCGACGTACGGTCGCGACCCTCTGCCCCAGCGCGGATGCCACGGTCTGCGGGCCGAGAGACGCATGGCATCGAGGTGCCATGATCTTTGCCGATCGCGATCGCAATGGCAGTCGCAGCGCAAATGAAGCCGTGATCGCGATGCTGCCCGGACTGCGCGAGGGCGTGGTTGCTTACTGGCGTTCCTTTCGCAATCGCCCATCGCTGTCATTCGCCCCGACGGGGTTGACCCTATGGCAGAGCGGGCACTTTCTGTTGTGTCCAGCAAGCGAGGATGCGCGCCTGTATCGCCAGGTCATCATCAATCACGCGGGGCGCGCGCGCCTGGCGCGGGATCGGAATGGCGACGGCGTTGCAGAAGATGCGAGCGGCAATCCGCTGCGATGTCCCTGAATCGGGGTCGCTGCTCGCATGTGATGCGAGCGGCAATCCGCTGCGATGTCCCTGAATCGGGGTCGCTGCTCGCATGTGATGCGAGCGGCAATCCGCTGCGATGTCCCTGAATCGGGGTCGCTGCTCGCATGTGATGCGAGCGG
>JBGSQB010000056.1:0-18943 GCA_041738285.1 Pseudomonadales bacterium
GCGGCCGCTGCCGCGGATACCTGGCTGATTGCGGACACATTGTCGGGCGCGCGCGACGATGACTTGCTCGCCAGCTTGCCTGCCGACTTGCCAACATTGCCTGGCACCTCGCGATTCATGCCGGCACTCGTATCGCCCCCGTCATCCGTGCTCGGTTGAAACGCAAGCGCCCGCAACAGCGTCATTTCAAAGCCCGTGCGCGGATCGGGGGCGAGTGGTAGATCGCGGATCCCCATCAGCACGATCTGATAGAGCAATTGCAGCGTTTCCGCATCGAACTGCTTGCGGAATCGCGCCACCAGCGGGTCGAGACGCGAATCGCGCTCTGGTACTACCACCGCGACCGACAGTTCATGCAAGAGACTGAGCAGCGCGCTCAGCACTTCCTTGAAATCGGCCGCGCGCTCCGCCAACTCGTCCGCCGCCGCCATGAGTGCTGCACCGTCAGACGCGGCCAGTGCCGCCAGCAGACTCTCGAGTTCTCGGCGCTCGATCGTGCCCAGCAGTTCACCGACGTCGGACGCCTTCAGCGCGCCGCCACAGAAGGCAATCGACTGATCGAGGATGCTCAGCGCATCGCGCATACTGCCGCGCGCGGCGCGCGCGATCAGCTCAAGGGATTCGGAATCGAATGCCACCTGCTCGTTGGCGAGCACCTCGGCCAGGTACATGGCGATGCGCTCGGGCAGCAGGTTCTTGAGCTGAAACTGCAGGCACCGCGACAGGACCGTGATCGGCACCTTCTTCGGGTCAGTGGTCGCCAGGAGGAATTTGACGTGTTCCGGCGGCTCTTCGAGGGTCTTGAGTAACGCATTGAAGCTCGCCGTCGACAACATGTGCACCTCGTCGATGAGGTACACCTTGTAGCGACCACGGGCGGGCAGGTACTGCACGTTGTCGAGCAGATCCCGCGTGTCGTCCACCTTGGTGCGCGATGCCGCATCGACCTCGATCAGATCGACGAATCGCCCTTCACTGATTTCACGGCAAATGCTGCACTGACCACACGGTTTGGCGGTTACCCCCTGTTCGCAATTGAGGCACTTGGCGAGCACGCGCGCGATGGTCGTCTTGCCGACACCACGCGTGCCCGTAAACAGGTACGCGTGGTGGACGCGCCCCGACTCGAGTGCATGGGTCAGCGCGCGCACGACATGTTCCTGCCCGACCAACGCATCGAAGTTGGCGGGTCGAAGCTTGCGTGCCAGTACCTGGTAACTCATCGCGGATTCCTCGGAACGCGGTTATTGTAGGGGCCACCGCAACGAACTTCACCGCCAGTGACTCTGAAAACCGAATTCGCGATCGTTGGACATCGCGGTGCCGCAGGGCTCGAACCCGAAAACACCCTCAAATCCTTCGCCCGTGCCATCGAATTGGGCGTCGATGGCGTCGAACTCGATGTCTACTGCATCGATGGCGCATTGATCGTCATCCATGACGACACGCTCGAGCGCACCACCACCGGAACCGGCTCGATCGCCGGTAAGTCGGTAGCGCAACTACGCAGCCTCGATGCCGGGGATGGGCAGGCCATACCTCTGCTGGATGAAGTACTCGATCTCGTGGCCGGTCGGGTCGCGGTGAACGTGGAGCTCAAAGGGCGTGGCACAGCGCGTCGCACCGCCGCCGTACTTGCCCATTATCCCGGCACCGAGTTCCTGGTCTCGTCGTTCGAACATGCGGAGCTGGCTGCCTTCCGCGCAACCACCCGGGCGATTCCGGTGGCACCTTTGTTCAGCAAGACGCGGTCGGACATGTTCGACACCGCCGCGCGCCTTTGCGCATGGGGGATCAATCTGTCCCGCAAGATCGCCACCCCTGCGTTGCTGTCCGATGCACATCGGCACGGTTATCGGACGCTGGTGTACACCGTCAATGATCCCCACGAAGCACGCGCGCTGCGCGAGGGCGGCGCTTCGGGCGTGTTCACCGATTTTCCGGACAAAGTGAGGCGCTGAGCCGTCAGTCGCCGAGGGCGGCGATTTCTCTGCGCAGCTGGTGCTTCTGGTCGGTCGCGATCTCTTCGAGCACTTCGACGCGCTCGCGCAGCCGGGTGATTTCCGCCCGCAGTTCGTCCACGTTGCTTGCGCTCGACGCGCTGTCTTTGCGGCCCTCGATCCAGGTCTTTAGCAGGGGCACCGAGCAACCGATTGCGGTGACGATGACGATGAAAGTAAAGACATCCACAGGCTTTCAGCCTCCCTCAATTATCGATTCGTTTCAGTTCGCGTTGCAGCTCGTACTGACCCGAGGTGACATAGGACTCCATACGGCGCAGCTTGAGCTCGACCTGATCGAGCGCGGCTTGGGCACTGCCGAGACTATGACGCGGTGACAGCTTCGTGCCGAGTTCGGGCGCAGGCGAACGATGATCGGTCGCTGCGCGCTCGCGGTCAGGCGGCGACTCGCCGTTCGGCATTTTCGGAATCAGGAACATACCAATCAGATAGGCGGGCACGACGATCGAGGGCATGAAGATCACACCGGTAATGCCGATGCAGCGTACCACCCAGGTTTCGACGCCGAAGTAGCGGGATAGCCCCGCACACACGCCAGCGATCTTCTGCCGGCGGGTGTCGCGATAGAGTTTGCTGGTTCGGTAGCCGGGCTCGCGCGACTCATCGACACGGCTGCGGCGCTGATGGCGGCGGCGACGCCTGCGTTCCGACCGCGACTCGTAACGCGAAGTATCAGCCTCGTCGGTATCGACCTGAGCAGAGCGATCAAGGTCCTGCTCGCGACGCTCCCGTCGTTCCCGGCGCTTGCGCCGATGCTCCGCCTCGCGTTCGAGGCGCTCCGCAGCCTCGTCGAGAAAGCGTGTGGCTTTGGACGAGATTTGAGTATTGGCTGAGCCGACGAATTCCTGAACCGCGCTCTCGAGTCGGTCCACTGCGCGCTGGAAATCGCCCGGGTCCCGTTCGTTGCTCATGATCGTGTCCTTGCGTACTCACTGGCCTGCAGGCGCGCCCGCCAGTCAGGCGTATGGTCATCGAGAATCGCTTCCAACGTCTCGATGCGCTCGGCCATCTGCTCTGCACGCTGGGCCAGCGTTTCCAGCGCCTGGCGCTCGTCCGCCGACAGCTGGCTCTGGGTCCGGGCGCGACTGCGATAGTGGAGGATGATCCACAGCGGCGCGACGATGACCAGAAAGACGATGGTCGGGACGAAGAATGCGATGACGACGTCGTCCATGGCTGCTCCTAATTGACGGTACCCTGGCCCTAGACCCGATCACCGGAGTTGTTCCCGCCGCCGGTAATTCGGGCCTTGAGCGCATTGAGTTCGGCATCGAGCGCCTCGCCGCCTTCGAGATCCGCGATCTCATCGGCCAGGGTGCGCTTGCCGAGATCGTAGGACTCGATCTGGCCTTCGAGGTCGTCCATCTTGCGCTCGTACTGCTCAAATCGCTGAATGGCCTCGTCGATGTTGCCGTCATGTAGCTGCCGACGCACGCCCAGCCGCGACTTCGCCGCTTTCCCGCGCATGATGATCGCGTTCTGCCGGACCTTGGCATCCTTGATCTTCAGCTGCAATGCAGCCACGTCCTCGTTCAGCTTCACCAGGGTACCGTCGAGCATCGAAAGCTCATCCGCCGCGCTTCGCGCCGCCTCCGCGGCCTTGTTCTTTTCGAGCAACGCCGCGCGGGCGAGGTCATCCCGACCCTTGTGGATCGCGACTTCGGCTTTGCGCTCCCACTCCGCCGATTCGCTCTGCAGCCAATCGCGGCGTCGACCGAGTTCCTTCTTGTCGGCAATGGCGCGGGCCGACGTGGTACGAACTTCCACCAGGGTCTCTTCCATCTCCTGGATGATCAAGCGCACCATCTTTTCCGGATCTTCCGCCTTGTCGAGCAGGGCGTTGATATTCGAATTGATGATGTCCGACATTCTAGAGAAGACGCTCATCGTGTTACCTCCAAGGTGTTCATGTGCGGATCCTATCCGTGCCATAAGCCAATACATGATTCATGCCAGCCAGCCCATTCGATGTAACTCATTGATATAATTGCTCAAATCGAAGGCGAAAGATCCGTCGTCAATTTCGCCATAGGTGTGTTGACCAACCTTTGGCAGAATCCGCGACATGAACAGAGAACAAGAACGCCTCCTCGGCGAAGCGCCGGCCTTTCTGCAGGTGCTCGAAGCCGTGTCCCGAATTGCCCCGTTGACCAAACCCGTGCTCGTCGTCGGTGAACGCGGCACGGGCAAGGAGTTGATCGCCGCGCGCCTGCACTACCTGTCCAACCGTTGGGATGCGGAGTTCGTCAAACTCAACTGCGCTGCCATCAACGATTCCCTCCTCGAGTCGGAGCTGTTCGGGCACGATCCGGGCGCATTCACTGGCGCAACCAAGACCCACAAGGGTCGCTTCGAACGTGCCGATGGCGGCACCCTGTTCCTCGACGAGTTAGCCACCACATCGGTTCTGGTACAGGAGAAAATCCTGCGCGTGATCGAGTATGGAGAGTACGAGCGGGTCGGCGGCAGCAAGACGCTCAAGACCAACGTTCGTCTCGTGGCGGCCACGAACGAAGATCTGCCGACGCTTGCCGACAATGGCCGCTTTCGACGCGACCTGCTGGATCGACTGGCATTCGATGTCATTACCTTGCCGCCGCTGCGTGAACGTCGTGAAGACATCCTGCTGCTGGCCGAACAATTCGCCATCAACATGGCGAGCGAACTCGGCCATGCGCTCTTTCCGGGATTTTCGAATGCGGCGCAGGCCACACTCATGTCCCACGACTGGCCAGGCAATGTGCGTGAACTGAAGAACGTGGTGGAACGCTGCGTGTATCGCAATCCCGATCCCACTGCGGCGGTGACTGAGATCATTCTCAATCCTTTCGAATCTCCGTTTCGTCCCCAGAGCGTCACGCCGGAGACACCCGCAGCACCTGCGCGCGCCAACTTTCCGATCGACTTCAAGGACTGCGTGAAACGCTTCGAGATCGACCTCATCGAGGATGCGATGGAAGCGGCGCGCTTCAACCAGCGCCGCGCCGCCGAACTCATGGGCGTCACTTACCATCAGCTGCGCGGCTATCTGAAGAAGTACGAGCTGCTCGCGGGCAATGACCGCGATGTGGATGACGATGACTGACGGTGATTGAGAAAACCCCGATCGTCATGCTGCTTGCAATGCTGCCGATTCTCGGCGGCGCCGACGTCATCGATGAAGTTCGCAGCCGCGGCCACCTGCGCGTGGCGACGACTTTGGACTATCGCCCGTTCAGCTACATCGATGCAGGCGAAAAACGCGGCATCGACATCGAACTCGCGCGGCTCTTGGCAGAACACCTCGAGGTCGAACTCGTGTGGGTCGCGACCCGCTGGGTTGATTTGATCGACGACCTGACAGCCGATCGATTCGACATTGCGATGAGTGGCATCAGCATCACGGCGGAGCGAGCGGCCGTTGGAGATTTCTCGACACCCTACTATCACACCGGCAAGACCATCCTGGCGCGATGTGCAATCGCAGGATCGCTGCACACACTCGCCGACGTAGATCGCCCTGACGTCACGGTGATCGTCAATCCTGGTGGATCGAACCAGCGGTTCGTGAACGGCCACATTCATCACGCGCGCATCGTGGTCTACCCGGACAATATTGGAATCTTCGCGGCGCTGGCGCGCGGCGCCGCCGACGTCATGATCACCGACGCGGTGGAAGCAAGACTCGAAAGCGCAGCTGACGACGCACTTTGCATGACCCCCATGCGTGAGCACCTCGAGCCCATCGCCAAGGCTTGGCTGATGCCGGAAGATCCACATTGGAAGGCGCAGATCGACGCGTTTCTTGCGGGCCTCAGCGCCAATGGCACACTCGATCTCATCCGCGCCAGATACGAGCCACCGGTTCCACCCGCCGCACGCTGATCACTCGGCCAATTGTCATCGACGTCTGCGCCGGCGGTGGTACAGTCAACACTCTGCTGCGCACCATCGAGGCGATCGTCATGAAGACACTCAACGTCAACGGCAAGGCGGTCATCGTCGACGCCGATCCCACTACGCCACTATTGTGGGTGCTGCGCGAGCACCTCGAATTGACGGGCGCCAAGTATGGGTGCGGGATCGCGCTGTGCGGTGCCTGCACGGTGCATGTCAACGGCAATGCCATTCGTTCGTGCGTGCTGCCGCTGTCGGCTGTCGCTGATACCGATGCGGTGGTGACGATTGAGGGTTTGTCCAATGACGGATCCCATCCAGTTCAGAATGCCTGGCGCGAACTCGATGTGCCGCAGTGCGGCTACTGCCAGACCGGTATGGTCATGGCGGCCGCAGCGCTGCTCGCCAAGAACCCGATTCCGAGCGATGCCGACATCGATCGTGAGATGACCAACATCTGTCGCTGCGGCACCTATCAACGGGTGCGCGCCGGCATTCACATGGCGGCGGCCAACCGCAAAGGGGGCGCGGCATGAAGCGCAGGACATTTTCACTCTCGCGCCGCCAGTTCGTCGTCGGCAGCACCGCGGCCGGCCTGACCCTGGGCTTTGGCGTACCCCTGCCCGGTCGCCAAGCACATGCGCAACCGGCCTTCCCTGACGAGATCAACGCATGGGTTGTCGTCCGTCCGGACGAACAGGTGGTGATTCGCATCGCCCGTTCGGAAATGGGTCAAGGTACGCTCACGGGGCTCGCGCAGCTCGTCGCCGAAGAACTCGAATGCGACTGGGGCAACGTCACCACCGAGTATCCGTCGCCGGCAACCAACCTCGAGCGTGGCCGGGTCTGGCAGAGCTTCGCCACCGGCGGCAGTCGCGGTATCCGCGAGTCCCACGACTATGTCCGACGCGGCGGCGCTGCAGCCCGGGAGATGCTCATCACCGCCGCTGCTGCGCAGTGGCAGGTAGCGCCCGCAGCCTGTCGGGCCGAGAACGGCGTGATCCACGGCCCGAACGGTAAACGCACGACGTTCGGCAAAGTAGCCGCCGCCGCCGCGCAACTGGACGTACCCGAGACGGTGACTCTCAAGGACCCGAAGAACTGGAAAATCATCGGCAAGCCCGTCAAACGGCTGGACACCGACGACAAACTCACGGGCAAACAGATGTACGGCGCGGACGTGAGACTGCCGGGCATGCTGAATGCCGCCATCAAGCAGTGTCCCGTTTTCGGCGGCACGCTGGTTTCGTTCGACGACGCGAAGGTCAGACTGCTTCCCGGTGTGAAGAAAGTGGTCGCGGTGGAGAACGCAGTCGCCGTCGTTGCAGAGCGCTGGTGGCAGGCGAAGACCGCGCTCGATCAGCTGCCGATCACGTGGGACGAAGGCGAAAATGCAGGCGCATCGAGTGCAGCGACTGCCGAGATTCTCACAGCCGGTCTAGATGCTGACGATGCATTCGTCGGCAATCAGGCTGGCGATGCCGCGGCCGCCATCAAAAGCGCCGCCAAGCATGTCTCTGCGGTATACGGCTATCCGCATCAGAACCACGCCACCATGGAGCCGATGAACGCCACCGCGCGCTGGACGGAAGATCGCTGCGAAGTGTGGTGTCCGACGCAAAACGGCGAAGGTGCGCTGGCATCGACGGCAGAGGCCGCCGGCCTGCCACCGCAGCAATGCGAGGTATACAAGACGCTGCTCGGTGGCGGCTTCGGCCGGCGCGGCGCGGGCGACTACATTCGGCAGGCCGTCCTGATTGCGCAACACTTCCCCGGCACGCCGGTGAAACTGTTGTGGACGCGGGAAGAAGACATGCAGCATGGCTTCTTTCATCCATTGACCCAGGCCAAACTCACCGCCGGCCTCGATGCCAAGCGCAACATCGCGGGCTTTCGCGTCCGCATATCCGGGCAATCGATTCTCGCCGGCCTGATGCCCGATCGACTGGCGGGCGGCAATGGCGATCCCGTCACCTTCCAGTGCTATGCGCCATCCGGTGAGCACGCGCTCGCCTACGATTTCGCGGACGTGCTGGTCGACCACGCAATGCGCAATCCCCCCGTGCGCCCCGGCTTCTGGCGCGGCGTCAATGCCAACCAGAACACGTTCTACACCGAGTCGTTCATCGATGAGCTCGCCCATGCGGCGGGTCGCGATCCGCTCGAGTTTCGCCTCGCCCACATGAGCAAGCATCCGAACAACGCAGCGGTGCTCAAGGCAGTGGCAGACCGCGTGGGTTGGGGTTCGCCCGCACCGGCGGGTGTCTTCCGGGGACTGGCGCAGTGCACCGCTTTCGCGAGTCACATTGCGGCCTGTGCAGAAGTCTCCGTCACCAATGGAGCGCTCAAGATCCACCGAATCGTTGCAGCCACCGACTGCGGCTACGCAGTCAACCCGCAGCAGATCGAAGCGCAGGTTGAAGGTTCGTTCGTGTACGGTCTTTCGGCGGCGTTGTACGGTGAGTGCACGGTCAAGGACGGTCGCATCGAGCAGGACAATTTCCACACCTATCCGGTGATGCGGCTGGCCGAGATGCCGAAGGTCGAGACCATCGTCATGCCATCCGGCGGTTTCTGGGGCGGTGTCGGCGAGCCGACCATCGCGGTGGCCGCACCGGCAGTCATGAACGCAATCTTCGCCGCCACCGGCAAGCGTGTTCGCACCTTGCCGCTGAAGCATCACGACCTGACGGCGTGATGCGCGGCGTAGTCGCGTCGTTCGCGCTGGCCCTTCTGGTGACGCACGCGAGTCAGGCGAGCGCCAACGTCGTCGACTTCGTCGTGCGAGATGATGCAGTGTCTGCACCACTTGATGGGCTTGCAGGTAACGCGAGACGCGGCGAGCTCATCGTACGTGATCGCCGCGTGGGCAACTGCCTCATATGCCATAGCGTACCGATCGACGACGAGGCATTTCCTGGCGATATTGGACCGCCGCTCGCTGGAGTGGGGAAACGCTTGCAGCCGGGTCAACTTCGCCTGCGACTCATCGACTCCAGTCGGCTCAATCCGGCGACGCTGATGCCGCCCTACTACCGAATCGATCGCCTCACGGATGTCGCGCCGGAGTACGCAGGTACTCCAGCGCTCGATGCGCAGCAGATCGAAGATGTGGTGGCGTACCTTTCCACGCTGACGGATCCGTCGCAGTGAATCGGCGGCGCACCATCGGATACGCGCTCGCCGCGGGCGTCGCTGCATTCGTTGCACCGTGCCGCGCCCGCGCGACGCCGCAGATGCGCGACGATGTCATTGCGGCTACCACGCGCGGCGCATCGATCCAGGATGGTCGCGTCGTGCTCACGATTCCTGCCATCGCGGAGAACGGACTGTCGGTGTACACCACCGTTCACGTCGACAGTCCCATGACCGAGATCGACCACGTGCGCGCCATTCACATCATCGCGCAGCACAACCCCATCGCCCGCCTCGTCACGTTCAATCTGTCGCCGCGCGCCGGGGTCGCCAAAGTGTCGACCAACATTCGCCTGGCGGCATCGCAGGAGGTGACCGCGCTCGCAGAGCTGAGCGACGGTACGTTCTGGCGCGACGTCAAGTCCGTGATCGTGACACTCGCCGCCTGCATTGACGGGGGCTAGTCGCAGCGATGTCACTGGCCATTGCCCGCGTATCGATACCTGCCGAGGCCCGGCGTGGCAGTGTCATCGAGATCAAGGCGCTGATCCGGCATCCCATGGAAACCGGTTACCGCTTGGATAGCATGGGTCGGCGCATCCCCCGACACATCGTACGCAGCTTTCGTGCCCGCTACGCGGGGGAGGAGTTCTTCAGCATGGACCTCACCCAGGGCATTGCCGCCAACCCGTTCTTCGCGTTCTCGGTCGTCGCTTCGGAGTCTGCGGAACTCGCGTTCGAGTGGGAAGACGAGCACGGCGAAACGACGACCGTCGTCAAGGCACTCACGGTCATCGAGTGAAGGCGGCGTTAGCAACGCTCACGATGATCTGCGCAGCGACGCTGCATGCGTCGCCGCCGCAGTCCGGAACGCACTTACTCAGTCCTGAACTTCGCGCGCAACAAGTGGACGCGGCTGCCAATCCCGGCATGTTATGGGTGTTCGAAGGCGGTGAGTTGTGGGGCGACGCATCCGTCGATCGCCCGAAGTCCTGCGCCAGCTGCCACGGTCAAGCGCAAGACAGCATGCGCGGCGTCGCCGTGCAGTACCCAAAGTTCGACGCCGACGCTGGCACGCTGCTCAATCTGGAGGGCCGTATCAACCGTTGCCGAACGCAACACCAGGGCGCACAACCGCTACCTTACGAGTCCAACGAACTACTCGCCTTGACGGCGTTCGTTGCCAGGCAGTCTCTGGGGATGCCGATGCAGGTAGCTATCGATGGTGGGGCTGCACCATTCCATGCGGCGGGTGATGCGTTCTATCACCGTCGACAGGGACAACTGAATCTCTCCTGCGCGCAATGTCACGACAGTCAGGTCGGTCAGCGCCTGCGCGGTGACGTCATCAGCCAGGGTCAGCCAACCGGCTACCCGGCCTACCGCATCGAGTGGCAGGGGCTCGGTTCTTTGCACCGACGACTTCGCGCCTGCTCGCTCGGCGTGCGCGCAGTACAGTTCGAGTATGGATCGGCACCGTACTTGGCTCTCGAGCTGTTTCTTGCCAAGCGCGCTGAAGGTTTGCCCAACGAAACACCGGCCATCCGACGATGAAGCATCAACGATGAAGAGCACGCGGTACAACCGCCGCCAGTTCCTCCACGTAGGCGGCGCCGTCGTCGCCGGCTGCACCGCACCGATCATCCGCAAGCGCGCGCCCAAGATCGTGATCATCGGCGGTGGCGTTGGCGGTCTGTCGGTATTGCGACAGCTGGCAGACGACGGTCGCGGCGCCTTCGACATCACACTCATCGAACCGAAGCGCATCTACACGACATGCTTCTACTCGAACCTCTACGTGGGTGGCTTACGCGATCTAGCATCGATTCAGTTCGGCTATGACGCGTTGGGCGCGTTGCCTGGTGTGCGGATGGTTCACGACACTGCGACCGCCATCGACGCGGATGCCAGGCAGGTGCTACTGCGCGACGGGACTCGACTGCCCTACGACCGACTCGTGGTGTCGCCGGGTATCGACGTCGACTATGACTCGGTCCCTGGCTGGTCGCAGGCGGCCGCGCAACGCATGCCACATGCGTGGCAATCGGGCGCGCAGACTGAGCGACTCACCGAGCAGCTTGCGTTGGTGCCCGATGGTGGCCTGGTGGTGGTCATCGCCCCACCCAACCCGTACCGATGTCCACCCGGTCCGTACGAACGGGTATCCATGATGGCGCATGCCCTGACTGCGCGCGGACGCAGCCGCGCGCGCATCGTCGTGATCGATCCGAAGGAGAGCTTCTCCAAGCAACCGCTATTCCAGCAAGGCTGGGAACGACACTACCCCGGCATGATCGAGTGGCTGCCGCCGATGATTCATGACGGTGTGAGGCGTGTGGATGTGGAAACCATGACCGTGGAAACCGGGTTCGAGACCTACCGGAACTGCGACCTCGTCAACGTGATTCCGCGACAGGTCGCTGGTGCAATTGCGCGCCATGCAGGGCTCACGGATGCCGGCGGCTACTGTCCGATCGATGCGGCTACCATGAAGTCGCAGCACCATGCGGAGATCTTCGTACTGGGAGATGCCGCCATCGCTGGCGACATGCCGAAGTCGGCGTACGCGGCCAACAGTCAGGCGAACATCGTTGCCCAGGTGATTCGTCAGGAGCTGCGCGATGAAGGCGCGGTCACACCGAGCTATCGCAATCGATGCTGGAGCCTCGTTGATGAATCGGACAGCGTGTTCGTCGGCGGTACCTATGAGCCGGCTGCCGGCAAGATTGCCCAGGTCGAATCCGAGATCTCGACGCTGGACGACTCTGCAGCGGTAAGGCTCACCAACTACGGCGACTCCGCCGCATGGTACCTCGGGCTCACCTCGACCCTCTTTGGGTGAAGCGCAGGCGTCCTTGTGCGAGCGCCCTCGGGCGCGAATGATGATTCGCGGGCAAGCCCGCTCCCACCAGGTCCGGCAGTCACGCCGGGAGCGGTTCCCAGTTCTTGCGCAGCGGCGGCTTGTCGTCACTCAAGTCGTCGCTGTGTACGGCCTTCAACGCACGCGCCGCATCGTCTGCCGTGAACGCGTGTGTGGTCAGGCAGAATTCGACCATGATGCCGTTCGGATCATTGACATAGATCGACGTGCACCAATGGTGGTCGAGCTCCATCACCGCATGACCGGCCCGGCGAATACGGTCGCGCTTGCCCGCCAGGTCATCGACACTATCGGCGCCGAAAGCAATGTGATTGGTCCACAGCGGCAAGCCAAGACCTGCTGAAATCGAGGTGGAAAACTCCTTTGGCAGATTGGCGTCGTGCAACTCCCAGAAGGCCATCATCTCGCCGTTGCCGGTATCGTAGAAAAAGTGCTTCGCCCAACCGCCGCCAGGTGTCTGCGCCTTTTCAACCCGAACCAGCCGGAACCCCATGGCGTTGGAATAGAACTCGTGGGTTGCCGGCATGTCACGCGTGGCAATGGCCAGATGATGAAACGACATGGCGTGAGCTCCGCGAAAAGCGCCAGCCTAAATCGTTTCGGGCGCCCAGCTCAACCACCCGCCGCCATCAACGCGAGCACATCGCACACGCGATTGGAGTAGCCCCATTCGTTGTCATACCAGCTCAACGTCTTCAGGAATCGACCACCGCCCACCTGGGTAAAGCTCGCGTCGAACACACAGGAGTGAGGGTTGCCGATGATGTCCGAGGAGACGACCGGTTCACGGGTGAACTCGATGATGTTGCGCAGTCGCGGCGTCGCGGCCGCCCGTTGCACGGCATCGTTCACTTCCTCGACGGTCACCGATCGCTCGAGTTCGACGAACAGATCGACCACGGAACCATCCGGCACGGGCACCCGCGCCGCGATGCCGTCGAGCTTTCCTTTCAGTTGCGGCAGCACCTGGCCAACGGCCTTGGCCGCCCCAGTGGATGTCGGAATCGTATTCTCTGCCGCCGCGCGGCTGCGGCGCCAGTCTTTGTGCGGCACGTCGGCCAGCCGCTGATCGTTGGTGTAGGCATGTACCGTGTTCATCACCCCTTCGCGGATTCCGAAGGCGTCGTTCAGAATCTTCGCAACCGGGGCGAGGCAATTCGTAGTGCAGCTCGCATTCGAGACGATTCGGTGCGATGGCAACAACCCCTCTTCATTCACACCAAGCACGACCGTGTAGTCGATCTCATCTTTGGCGGGCACGGTCAACAGGGCACGCTTCGCGCCCGCGTTGAGATGCATCGAAACATCCTTGCGACTGCGAAACGCCCCTGATGCCTCCACCACCACGTCGACGCCCAGCTCCGCCCACGGCAGCTGAGTCGGATCGCGTTCGCACAGCATCTTCGCGCGCGTGTTCGCGGTTACCATGATGCCGTCTTCCAATGAAAGGTCGCGCTTGAACCGTCCCATCACGGTGTCGTAGTTGAGCAGGTACCGCAGTGCTTCGGGCTCGAACAAGTCGTTGATTGCAACAACCTCCAGCTGTTCCAGTCGATCAGCGATACGGAACACTGCGCGGCCGACGCGTCCAAAGCCGTTGATGGCAATCCTCATGTGCGCTTCTCCGAATCAAGGGTCGCATACACTCGCGCAACGTCGAGGATGTGCCGTGCGTGACCAAGGGTTTCGTGCCAGATCAACATCTTCACCAGGCGCGTTGCCGCCTTCATCGTCGCGCTCAGATCGAACAACACCGATACGCTACTGCCTTTCACATCGGACGAGACGATCGGATCGGCAATGGTCGCGATGGCACGTGGGTTTGCGAGCGCCGCGCTGCTCATCAATGCGTTGACAACGTTGGCATCGACATCAGGCGACTTGAAGGCGACAGTAAGATCGAGCAGCGACCCCACGCGCACCGGAACATTCAGTGCATAGCCGGTCACCTTGCCCTTCAGTGCAGGCAATAGGTGTTCAACCCACGCGGGCGCGGGTGACGCATTCGGAATGATGTTCTCCGCGCCCGACCGACTGCGCCGGTAGTCCGGCCCCGCATAGTCCTGCAGGCTCTGGTCGCTCGTATAGGCATGCACCGACGTCATCGTTGCGTGCTCGATTCCATGGGAGTCGGAAATCGTCTTCAACATCAGTGCCATCGCGGTGGTCGTGGCGGAGGCGGCTGAAACGATGCGATCTGTGGAACGCGCTTCGTGATCGTTCACACCGCACACGACGACGCGGTCGACCGCACCATCAGGCAGTTTCGAGATCAGCACGCGAGGTGCACCGTTGTCGAGGTGCGGCTGCACCGACTCGCGCGTTCGATAGGCCCCAGTCGCATCGATGACAAGGTCGACATCGAACACGTCCCAGGGGATCTCCGACGGTCGGTCTGCCGACATCATCCGCGTCGAAAAGCGCGGGTGTACGAGATAGTTGCCTTCCAGCGATACGCTGGGCGCCTCGTCGCCGTCGCGCCGCAGTTCATGGCACAACAGATCATGGAGGATATCGGCGCGACCCACATCCGAGACCGCAACCACCTCGAACCCTGCGTCACGCGTAGCCAGCGCATAGATCTGGCGTCCGATGCCACCGAACCCCATCACCCCTATTCGCATTGCCACCTCCGATTGCCCGTGCGCAAGCTATGTTAGCTCGACCAACGATGCGCGCCGTGATTCACTCTACTGTCCCGGCAGGCGCAATGGCGACGCCATAAGGACATACCGTGACCGAACTATTGAGCGATCAGGCAGTCGTGGCGCGCGTGCTCACTCATATCGTCGAGGGCACGACGGATCTTGGGACGCGCGTGTGGCGGGAACCGGTAGTCAACTACCGCAGCGAAACACGCCTTGCGGCAGAACTTGGTCTGCTGCGACGGCTGCCCATCCCCTTCTGCCCTTCGGTCGCGTTGCCAGACGCCGGCTCGTACGTCGCCCGCAGCGCGGCTGGCACGCCGCTACTGGTGGTGCGTGGCAAGGACGGTGAGGTCCACGCTTTCCGCAATGCCTGTCGCCACCGTGGCATGCGTCTGGCGGACGGCACGGGTTGCGCGAAGGCCTTTGTCTGCGGCTACCACGGCTGGGCATACCGCCTCGACGGTACTTTGCAGCACGTCCCGCACGGCAGCGGCTTCCCCGGACTCGACCACGCAACGCACGGATTGGTTGCCGTCGCAGCGACCGAGCGCGCTGGCCTTGTATTCATCGATCAGTCGTCCCAAGGTGACTTTTCGTCGCTCGACGCCATACCCGCACTCATCGCCAGCCACCAGCAGATCTTCGCCCACGGCGAGAGCACCACAGACGCGAACTGGAAACTCGTGATGGAAGGCAATCTCGAGGGATACCACATCAAACCGACTCACCCAACCTCGTTCTATCCGTACGGCTTCGACAATCTGACGGTCATCGAACCCTTTGGAAACAACTGTCGCGTCACCTTCCCATTCCGACGCATTGAAAAACTGCGTGGCCTGCCACCCGAGCAACGTACGATCGATGGCATGGTCACCTACGTCTACCACCTGTTTCCCAACGTGATCGTCGCCGTGCTGTCGAATCACACCACGGTGTCAATTCTCGAACCCATCAGCGTCGACCAGACGCGGTTCATCACCTACCGGCTCACTAACGCATCGACTGCGGGCGAACCCACCACACACGAGCGCGCCAGTCGCGACGCTACATTCGTTGCCGATACCGGGGGTAAAGAGGACGCTGCGGTCACGCGCGCAATCCAGGCGGGCATCGCGAGCAACGCCAACGACTGTTTCACCTATGGGCTCTTCGAGCAGGCGATCGTCCACTTCCACGAGACGCTGCACGCCTTGCTCGACTGAGCGTCAGCGTTTGGGTCGGCGGGCGACGAACACCTCGTACCGCCCTGGGTCGAGCTGCGAGTGCTCGATCGGCACACACGATGCATTGAACCCCGCATCCCTCAGGATGCCGAGCCACTCATCCCGTCCAAACAGCCCTTCGATGTGGCGATCATGCTCCACGGCCACGGAGCCGTCGGCTTCACGCAGCATGTACGCATAGTCGACCGTGTAGGTGCTGTCGGTCGGGTCGGGATCCCAGGTCCACTCGAGGTAGCGCATCGAGCGACCATGACCGTCCTCGCCGCCGTCGTCCGTTGACGAATGGAAATTCTCACGCAGGTAATCGGGGCAGAACAATGCAACGCCGCCCGGTCGACAATGGAGGAATGCCGTTTCGACCGCGCTCTTCAAGTCCGCATGGGTCGTCATGTAGCACACGGCGTCATGGACGAACACACAATCGAACTGGCGCCCAAGTCGAACGCTGCGCATGTCGCCTTCGGCATGGGTGCAGTCGGGATTCAACTGCCGGCTGAGGGCGAGCATGGCGGGTGCCAGATCAACGAGTGCCACATCGGTGAAGTGGCGTTTCATGAAGAAGGCGTTGTTACCACCGCCGCACCCGAGTTCGAGCAATGAAGTCGTAGTGCCATTGCTCTTGTCCCGCAGAAGCGCGTAGTAGCTCGATGCTTCTTCTTCGTAGTCGGCAACCGGTGACAACAGCGGCCACCAACTCGCCAGGTCCGCATACAGCTTTTCGGTGGCCACGTGCTCGCCCCGCCTGTGTCAGCCCTTGACCGCCGCTTCGCGCGCCGCGCGCACCTTGTCGTTGGTCTGATTGAAGAGCAGTTCGCGGCGTGCCTTCTCCTGCGCTTCCGTGCGCGTTTCCTGGCCAAGTTCGCGGCCGACCCGTCGGCCCGTCTCGACCGCAGGTCGCGCCCCCACTTCATCGACCCAGCGCTTGACGTTGGCGAAGGTCGTCCAGATGGAATCATCGATCATGCGCCCGAGCAGGAACGCCCACGGCCAGGTCACGATGTCGGCAATGCTGTAGTGCGCACCCGCGAGATAGCGGTTGACGGACAATTGCGCGTCCATCACCCCCGCCAGGCGATCGACCTCGCCGAGAAAGCGCTTGGCACCGTACTCGAGTTGGGTCGGATCCGAAACCATGTTGCGCGCGTAATTCTTGAAGTGATTGGCATTGCCCATCATCGGGCCGAGGTTGGCCATCTGCCAATGAACCCATTGCAGGACTGCATAGCGCTGCGCGCCGGCCTTTGGCAGGAACTTGCCGGTCTTGTCGGCAAGGTATTCGAGGATCGCGCCCGACTCGAAGATCGACAGCGGCGCACCGCCGCCCAGCGGATCGTGATCGACGATCGCCGGCATACGGTTGTTCGGACTGATGCGCAGGAACTCGGGCTTGAACTGGTCGCCACCACCAATGTCCACCGGCACAATCCGATAAGGAAGGCCACATTCTTCCAGCATGATTGAGACTTTCCATCCGTTTGGAGTGGGCCAGTAATGCAAGTCGATCATGGGTTTCTCCTGTCCAATATCCGGTTCATCGAGGCCGCCAATTCGAAGTCCCGTTGGGATATGCCACTGGCATCATGTGTCACCAGATCAACTCGCACGGTGGAGTACACATTGAACCATTCCGGATGATGGTTCATCCGCTCGGCGATCAGCGCCACCTCGCTCATGAACCCAAATGCCTCGACGAAGTCGCGGAATCGAAACTCGCGATGGAGCTTTTCATCACGCACGCGCCATGCATCAGGCTCATTGGCATTGAGTTCCGACAGGCGGCGACCGACCTCCACCGAATCGAGCGCACGAACGGCCACGGCTCCTCCTCAGCCCACGGAAAATGATGTTCGTGGACGATGAGCGAGTGTACACCGGCACTGGACCTCACCTCGACATTGGGCAATAGTTCGCGCACATCGGGCGATCGGCCCTCGATCGTTCTGGTGCACCTGCACCCCGGTAACGCCGTTGGAGAGACGTTCTGAAGCCTACGGTCGCACCTGCGCCGCCTGCTACCGATGTCGTGCCGCCACCAAAAGTAGAGTGTTGGCGCGGACGCATCGCGTTTCTGGTCAAAAACCTCGGCTACGGCGGCGTGCAACGCAACATGCTACGGGTGGCGAACCAGCTCGTGCGGATGGGCTTTGCGGTAGATCTCGTCACCGCAGGCGATGGCCCCCTGTGCGCCGAGGTCGGAGCGGGCGTGAACATGGTGCGCCTGCACAAGGGCAGTCGATTTCGGGCGCGCTTGCTCGCCATCCGCGCTCACCCATCGGCACTGCGTGCACTCGCGCTGCCAGTGGTGTTGCCCTTGCACCCCATCAAGGGTCTCAACATGTTGCAACCGCTAGTCCAGTACCTTCTGGATACCCCGCCGGACGTGCTCGTCAGCGCAACTGCCAATCAGAACATCGTGGCTGCCCTTGCCCGGCGGCTTGCCCGACCACCGACTGCGTTGGTGTTCACGGAGCGACATGCCTTGCGCCAACGCCGACTGACGAGCATCAAGTTTGCCCGCCGCTTTGTTCCGCCGCTGATGAGAGTGGTGTATCGCGATGCCGATGCCATCATCGGCGTCTCTGATCGGGTGTGCAGCGAACTCGCGTCGCTGCTCCGCCTCCCGGAGCAGCAGATTCAGCGAATCTACAATCCGGCCGTGCCCGCCGAAATCGAAGGGCGCGCCGCCGAACCCGTGGATCACCCTTGGTTCCTGCCGGGTGAACCACCGATCGTCCTGTCCGCGGGTCGCATGTCCGTGAAGAAGGACTACGCCACACTGATCCGGGCCTTTGCCCGAGCACATCACAGCGTGCGCGCCAGACTTGTCATTTTGAGTTCGGCCCAGCCCGGAACGAAGCAGGAAGGTCTCAAGGCAGAGCTCGAAGCCCTCGCCCGTTCGCTGGGTATCGGCGACGACTTCGCGATGATGCCATTCGTCGCAAACCCGTTCGCATACATGGCGAAGTCCAAGGTATTTGCGTTGGCATCGATCACCGAGGGATTTGGTAACGTAGTGGCAGAAGCGCTGGCGTGCGGTTGCCGCGTCGTCAGCACGCGCACGGAGGGCCCGGTCGAAGTGCTCGATAACGGCCGTTTCGGCACGATCGTTGCGATCGGGGATGTCGATGCGATGGCAGATGCGCTGATCGAAGCCCTCGG
>JBGSQB010000104.1:0-5049 GCA_041738285.1 Pseudomonadales bacterium
GGCGGGCGGGCGCTCGCCAAAGAAATCGGCGCTGATTTTCATATCCAGGACGTCACCGACGAGGCGGCCTGGGTGAAGCTCGTGGACCTGGTCGTCAAGCAACACGGCCGGCTCGACATCCTGGTCAACAACGCCGGCATCGTGTTGCCGGGCACGATTCTCAGCCAGAGCGCGGATGAATGGCGCCGGCAGATGGCGGTCAGCGCTGATGGCACTTTTTTCGGCTGCAAGTCGGCGATTCCCGCGATGGCCAAGAGCGGCGGCGGTTCGATCATCAACATGGCATCGGTCGCCTCCAAACTCGGTCTTGCGCCGGTGGTCGGATACAGCGCCGCGAAGGGAGCGGTGGAAGCCATCACCCGCGCAGTGGCAGGCTTCTGCATCGGCGCCAAGAACGGTGTCCGCTGCAATTCCATTCACCCCGGATCGATCGACACCCCAATGGTCGCGAACTTCGGCCGCCAGATGGTGGCGGTCGGCCTTGCGCCCGCGCCGACCGGCGACAACGCACCGGATCCAACGCTCGGGCGGCCCGAGGACATCGCAAACCTCGTACTCTTTCTGGCTTCCGACGAAGCGCGCTTCCTCAACGGTCAGGAGTTCGTTGCGGACGCGGGTATGACGATACTGTCCGCACCACTGCCACGCTGACCCTCGGAGCACACGCATGACGACGCAATCGATCAACTACGACGATGTGAAGCAGTATCGGCTCGATCCAGAGCGCGAACAGGAGTTGGTGAACACAGCCGGCGAATGCGTGTTCATCTGGGCCAATCGATCCGGACATCCGATCGGCGTCATCACCGCCTACGTACCGGTCAAAGGCAAGATCTGGATGACCGCAACGAAAGAGCGGGTCCGCATCAAGGCAATCGCGCGTGATCCGCGGTCGTCGGTGGTGATGACGAGCAAGGGCACGCCGATGGGTGGCGGCAAGACCGTGACCTACAAAGGTCACACCGTCATTCACGATGATCCGAAGACGAAGCTTTGGATGTACGGCTTGCTTGCCGCAGGTATGACCGCGAGCCGCGACGACGGCAACGCCTTTACGAAGGGGCTGGATCCCGCGATGTTCATCCGTTTTCTCGATACGCCGGAGCGTGTAGTGCTCGAGTTCACGCCGGAGATGTCCATACCCTTCGACGGCGACAAAATGGCCATGGGGACTGCCGCGGCCTATGCTCAGTTCGCCGCCGAAGATGCCAAGAAAAAGTAGCTGACCGGGAGGCTTCGATGATCGTTGGTATGCATCATGTCGCCGTCGCCGTACCGGATCTCGACCGTGGGCTTGCTTTCTATCGCGATCTGCTGGGGTTCGAGGTGGTCGAGCGTGCCGAGTGGAATCGCGACAATCCCCTTGCGGACCAAGCCATTGGTCTACCCAAGTCGGCGGCGAAGATGGCGATGCTGAAAGCACCGAATGCATTCATAGAACTGTGGCAGTACTCCAATCCCGAACCCGCCGATCGCCGCGCGCGGCCGTGTGACTACGGATATCCGCATTTCTGCCTGCAGGTGGATGGCATCGTCGCGGAGTACGAACGGTTGAAATCGGGGGGCATGGAGTTTGTCGGGCCGCCCGTGGATTTCGGCGTCGCCTCCGCCATCTACGGCAAGGATCCGTTCGGCAACATCATCGAACTGTACGAAATCCGCGACGATCGGGCTCAGCTCGAGCGCAGATAGGAACGAAGGCCGATGAGAGATGATCTGACACAACCCGGTGATCTCTCCTTGCCCCCCGGTGCAGCACGTTGTCCAGGGCCGAGTACGCGCGACATCATCGCGCGCGACAATGACCGCCCACCGGATGCTCTGACCCGTGAGTCGTATCAGTTCCTGGGAGATGCCGATCTCCCGTTCGTACGCTATACCTCGCACGCGTTCTTCGATCGCGAAATCGAGCTCATGTGGTCGCGCACCTGGCAATGGGCCTGTCGTGAGGAGCACATTCCGAAGGTGGGCGACTACGTCGTCTACGATGTAGGTCCGTACTCAGTCATCGTCATGCGCAGCGAGGCGGATGTGATCCGGGCCTTCGTGAACTCGTGTCCACATCGCGGCATGCAGTTCTGCGAAGCCGGTTCCCACGGGAGCGGCAAGCAGTTTCTGCGCTGCCCGTTCCACGGCATGTCTTGGCACCTCGATGGATCGCTGCGTGAGATTCCCTGCCGATGGGACTTCCCGCACATTGTCGATGACGATTTCCGTCTCACACACGTGCCATGCGATCGCTGGGGCGGTTTCGTGTTCATCAATCTCGACCGAAACGCAGTGCCCCTAGCGAACTACCTCGAGGTGCTGCCGGATCACTTCGCCAACTGGAAGCTCGAAGACCGGTTCGTCAGCCTGCACATGGAAAAAGTGTTGCCTGGCAATTGGAAGATGGTGGTCGAAGGATTCCTCGAAGCATTTCACGTGCTCGCCACCCATCCCGAGGGCCTTCGCACCGCAGGGGATGCCAACGCCCAGTACGACATCTTCGGCGCCAACGTCACCCGGTTCGTCCATACCATCGGCTACCCGAGCCCGCATCTACCCAAGCCGCTTTCCGAGCGCGAGCTGTTTGCCGCGCTCGGTCACAATCCCAACGACTTGCCAGAGGGGATGAGCGCGCGCGCCCGTCACGCGTATTTGATGCGTGCGCGCTTGGGCAAGCAGATGGACGTGGACCTCAGTCGCGTGAGCACGAGCGAGATGCTCGACTCGATCGAGTACCACCTGTTTCCTAACGCGTGTTTCTTCCCTGGCATCAACATCCCGCTCGTGTATCGATTCCGGCCGCTCGACGTCGATCACTGCGTTCACGAGATTATGTTGCTGCAACCGGTGCCCGAACACGGACCGCGGCCACCGCCGGCAGAGGTGATCAAACTCGGTATCGACGATCCCTATACGAGCGTGCCTGCGTTCGTGGCAACGGGCCTTGCGCATGTGCTCGATCAGGACACGGAGAATTTCCGCCGTCAGCGCGCGGGGATGAAGGCTTCGCTCAAGAAAGGACAGACGCTCGGTAACTATCAGGAAGCGCGCATCCGCCGATTCCACATGACGATCGACGACTACCTCGCACGCGCGTAGCCCGCGGTTCGATCAGCGCGACTCGCCAATGAGGTCGGTGATGCCGTCCAAGTCTTCGTGCACCGTCTTCCAGCGCTGGAACTGGGCGACGATGGCCGACGAATTCCCATGCAGGCGGTTTCGCAACCGGCCTCATTGAATCGCTTCACTTCGGCCGTGACGTCGCAGATGAGCAAGCCGATGTGATGGAAACCCTGCTCACCGCGTTTGAACATCTCACGATAGATCGACGGTGTGTCGTCATGCTGGGCGATGAGCTGAGTCCACTCAGATGCTGACAGAAGGACGTATGAAGACGAACTGCCCCGCTTCGTGACCGCCATTTTCGATTCGGCCGAACACCGGCGACGGCACACCGGCGGGCGAATCGTCCGAGTTGACGATCCGATCCTTCAGGTGCGCATACATGACGTCATCCACGAGCACGCCGCGGTTCTCCGTCAACAACTCGACGAGTCGACGGGTGAACACCGAGCCGGGCCGACCGGAATCATCGGTGATCGGATTGGGAAAGCCCGACGCGATCATGGTGCGCGACTGCTGCAGCATGTAGAACTTCAACTGATCCGAGATATCGGACGCGCTGTACTTCAGCCCGCCCGTGGTGTGCACCCAACGCCCCGAATAGCAGGAGTCAGCTACGACGAGTACGTGACGCGCGGGCAGTTCGCCGAGCCACGCGGCCAGCTCCAGAGAGGAGATGGCTTGCCCCTGAAACGCGCCACCGGCTCCCCCCGGCGCGTCCACGCCCAGCCAATACGTCGTGATCTCCGATCCGCTCCCCACCTCTCGACCGCGACCGGCAAAGTAGATGACGAGGGAGTCATCGGGTTTCAAGACGCCCTGCACGGACGCCAGCGCATCGAAGATCTGACCGCGGGTGACGTTGTACAGCTCGGTGGTCTTGAACCGGTACCCGTCGCGGAGCACCTGAGCCACCTCCTGGGCGCCGTTGACCGCGAAGGACATCGGGCGCAGGTTCTGATACTCATCGTTGCCGATCACGAGCGCGTAGTAGGTTCCCACTTTCACGCCGCGAGGGATGCGAACTCCGGATGTATCGGGCAACGCCGCCAATCGAACGCGCGTGGCCACCGCGGACCGCTCGCTGCGCAGACTCGCGACTTCGGATTCGTGTTCCTGCAGCTGCGCGAGCACGGATTCATACTCACGACGCAAGGCGGCGAGCTCGCGATCCTTCGTCGTCACCTGCGTGCGAACCGACTCAACAGATCCAGCCGCCGACGACTGCGCCGCAGCGAGCGAACTTTCGAGCGTTGCTCGCTCCCGTTCGATACGCGCAATGGCGGCCTGATTCTGCGCTGCCTCACGTTGCGCCTGCGCGAGTGCGGCCTCCGCACTCACCAACTGCTGGGAGCGACTGGCCAGCTGCGCGTCCAACACGTCGCGTTCGCTCGACACCGTAGCGAGCTTGGCCTTCAGCTGCGCCGCCTCCGATTGACTCGCGGCTATGCGTTGCTCGAGCGCTGCCTGCTGCTGTTCGCCCTCAGCAATGGCGCGTGCTTGCGCCTCGCGCTCCGATTCGAGTCTGGCGATGCGACTGTCCGCCGCCGAACTGCTCTGTGCCGTTTCCCCCCGCGCCGCCGCCAGTTCGACATTGAGGGCGTCCATTGCCGATCGCTGACGTTCGATCGTTGCCGCGGCCGCTGCTCGCTCAGACTGCCACTGTGCGACGGCGACCGTCTTGGCTTCGAGTTCCTCTCGCACCTGCGCGATCTGAGCCTCGCTCGAAGCCGTGACCCGCTTGAGTTCCGATTCGAGCCGTTGATTCTCGAGCTCGGCGCGCTTGAGGTTCGCCGCCAGGCTGACCTGCTTCACGTCCAAGTCGGCTTCGAGGCTCGCGATCTGAAACTGTTGATCTTCGATGGTGCGCTGGCGCGTCGCGAGTTCGCGCTCGAGCGCGGCAACATCCACCTGCGGCGATGCAGCGGGCGCAGATTT
>JBGSQB010000200.1:0-14509 GCA_041738285.1 Pseudomonadales bacterium
AGATCCCGGCGAGCCGGGCGAAGAGGGCGCGCCACCGGGGCTCGGCGAGCCCGATGGCGGACTGCTGGGGGGTTGGGATTGTCCGCCGGATGAGGATGACTGGCATCCCGCCGCCAGCACCAACACCAGGACCAGCAGGACCGATGCGATTTTTCCAGTGGATGTCGACATGGGCGTCTCCCAATGGCCATTGTGGCCGCACAACCGTGACGCCGGTGGATCATAGAACATTGACCGGCGTTGAAAATACGGCGCGACGTCCGGTTAGAGGAGGTGTCATGGCGGAAGTTCGCTGGTCGCGCGGGGCCGTTGGGCTACAACGCCCGAAGCGCGCAGTGGTTGACCTTCAAGACGCCGGGTCTGGTGCCTGGGCCGCGGATTGCGCGTCCGGGCTGGCGGCGGGTTCAGACGTCGGTTCGGGTTCGGACGCCGGGTAATAGATGAAGCTATGGCGATACTTCAATTGTTCGGTCGCAACCGGCTTGCCATCCTCGAAGCGGGGCCGAAAGCGCGCAATGCGCATCGCACGACGGACTTTGATGTCGAGCAGTCCGGGGGGATCGGCACCGAGGGTTTCAAGTGCCGTTACCTTGCCGCGTTCGGTGACTGTGTAACCGAGGTCCACGTAGCCTTCGGTGGCACGATGTCGGAGCGCGGGCGGCGGCGCCTCCGGGTTTGGGGGCATGGGCACATACAGCGGTGTCGGCGAACCGAAGTAGGTCGCCACCTCCTCGGGCGCAAGACCTGCATCCGAAACCATGAGCGCCTGCACGCGCTCATACAGTTCGAAGGCGCGATCGTCCTTCTCGAACAGCAGATGCCAGTCCGCGAGATCGAGCACGGCCTTCACCACATCGAGGCGCGGCGTATCCGGATCGTCGTTGAGAATCTTGATGATCTGTCCGAGCGCCCGTTCGCCGTCGCTGTACCGATTGACGATCAGCGAGCGTTCCTGCAGCCCGGGCGACATCTGGTAGGTCTGCAGTTGGACCGTGACCTTCTCCTGCTGTGCGGGCGCAATGTAGGGTGGGAATCGCTCCTGACGGTAGGTTTCGGCAATACCGCGTAGCGGCACGACCAACTCCGGTGAGTCTGGGCCGTGAATGCGGGTCAGCGTGTCGACCGCGTGAGCGTAAAGTTCCCTCGCGGAGTAGATGTTGTAGCTGCGTACGTACCAGTCGGCGAGTGCGTACATGCCTGGTACGAGCGCCTCGCTCGTGGGCCCATACGCGCGAAGCAGCGTTTCGTAGGCATATTCCTGGCGACCATTGGCGACATCCGCCTGGCCTGCGGCCGCCAGCGCTTCGGCTTCCTTGTAGACGAGCGGCACTTGCTCGGGCGTGTGGAGCCCGTCGTTCACACGGGTGATGTGCACCGCCTGGGAATAGGTTTCCCGCGCCGCGTCGAAGTCGCCTTTACCGAATTGGGCATCGCCGAGTAGCGCAAGCGGCTTGACCAGTTGCATGTCGTATCGTGGCAACGTGCGCTCGAGGGATTCAATGCCTTTGGTCAACGCGCGCTCCGCCTCGATATACTCGCCCGATTCGATCTGCAGACCCGCCGCTACCATGAAGTCGACGGCATTGTCAGGCGAAGATTCGGTTGTATCCGGCGGCGTACCTGGGGCAATGGCGGTGTGTGCGGGATCGTCGCTGCCTGGAGGATCGATCGCGTCCGCCGCCGACGGCGACGGATCGGCGGGCGCTATCACGGGCTGCTCGGCGGCGGACGCCGCTGCTGTGGCGAGCAGAAGGAGAAAGACGAACTGATGAATGTGCATTGGTGCGACCGGTGATGCTGCTTGGACCGGGTCCCTGCAGTCGTGTTCCTCGATCGAGTCTCCCGACCGTGGCAGATCAAGTCAAGGATCGTCACGGGACGCCACAGGTTCCTTTCTGGGTCGACGCGTGATTGGTACCATCGCGCGCGTGTCACGACCCGACCCACCCCAATCTGCCGATCAACTCGACGCGCGTGGACTACTGTGTCCCGAGCCGTTGATGCTGGTGCGCAATCGCCTGCGCGGGATGCGGGCAGGTGCGGTCTTGCACATCCGTGCGACCGATCCGTCGACCGTGCGTGACTTCACCAATCTGTGCCGATTTCTGGGCCACGAATTGATCGCGCAGTGGGCCGCTGACGGAGAGTTCGAATTCTGGATCCAGCGTGGCTGAGCAGGCCCTGCACAACGATCGCTACTTTGCCTATGGTTCGAACATGAACCCGCAGCGCGTCGCACAGCGCGGGCTTGCCACCCAAGCCATACGCGGGGCGCGACTCGCGGGTATGCAACTTACGTTCGACAAAGCCGCGCCGACCGAAGGTATCGCTGTCGGACACGCGGCTTTGAGATTTGCGCGCGAGGGACTCGTCGAAGGCGTGTTGTACGACCTTGCGAGTCCGTTGGAGATCCTCAAGATGGATGTGTTCGAGCGCGCGCCGATCAACTACAGCCGCGAGCGCGTGCAGGTGGTGGTCGGAACAGAAACCGTGGTTGCGTGGACGTACTTCGCCAACGCCGCCGTGTGCCGTGTCGGATTACGCCCGACTCAAGCCTATCTTTCTCACCTGCTCGCGGGCGCGCCGTACCTGAGTGCCGCCTATGTCGATCAATTGCGTGCGACGATCTGTACCGATGATTGATGCCACTGCCGCGCGCATTGTCGCTGTCTTCAACAGATGCTTTGCTGTGAGTCATCGCACGGTCATGTGCGCGGGTGGCAATGAGCCGCTGTACTTGCCTGGGACCTGCAGTCAGTGCGCGCAAGTGATTTTCAACCGCGACTATCCGGCCAGCGCTCTCCACGAGGCCGCGCACTGGTGCATCGCTTCCGCCTCCCGCCGGGCGCGACTGGACTACGGGTACGACTATGCGCCACCACCGCGCAACGACGCGCAACAGGCGCAGTTCCTGTTGCTGGAAGCGAACAATCAAGGTCTCGAAGCGCTATTCGCGGCAGCGGTAGGCATGCCATTCAGGGTGAGCTTGGACGATCTGGCCGCATCGACTTGTGAGCAGTTGCGCTTCGAACGCAGCGTCCACGAGTGTGCGCTACGGATTTCGGCACGCGGGCTACCGGCACGAGCGGCGCGTTTCGAGGGCGCATTAATCGAGGAGTTTGGTCGTGGCTGATACAGTGGAATGCGTCGTCATTGGCGCGGGCGTAGTAGGCCTTGCGTGCGCCGCTGAGCTTGCCCGTCGGGGTCGCGAAGTCGTCGTACTGGAGCAGCATCGGCAGATCGGCACCGAGACATCGAGCCGCAACTCCGAGGTCATTCATGCGGGTATCTACTACCCGAAGGACAGTCTGAAGGCGACGCTGTGTGTGGCCGGCAAGGCACTGCTGTACGCGCACTGCGATGAACATCATGTGCCCGTGCGCCGCTGCGGCAAGATCATCGTGGCAACCGAGGCCGCGCAGCTGGAAACGTTGCGCGGATATCAGCGCAGCGCCAAGGCCAACGGAGTCGCTCCGCTGCGATGGTTGACCGCCTCGCAGGTGCGATCTCTCGAGCCAGAGGTCGTCAGTGTGGGTGGTGTGTACTCGGATTCCACAGGCATCATCGACAGCCACGCCTACATGGAGAGTCTCGTGGGCGTAGTCGAGTCCGGTAGCGGCGCGATCGCATTCGACACCCGCCTCGAGGCCGGCGCCATCAATGGCGTGGGCGTTCGGCTCGTCACCGACTCGGTCGAACTCGAAGCGAAGGTCGTGATCAACGCTGCCGGATTGCATGCGCCGGACGTTGCGCGTCGACTGCCCCATGGCGACGTCAGGCTACCGCTCGCCCACTTCGCGAAGGGGCACTACTACACATTGAGTGGCAGATCGCCGTTTGAGCATCTGGTCTATCCGATCGCGGAAGCCGGTGGACTGGGCGTACACGTGACCATCGACCTCGGCGGTCAGGCCAAGTTCGGGCCGGATGTGAGTTGGATCGACTCGGTCGACTACGCCTTCGATGATTCGCGTCGTTCGGCCTTCATCGAGGCAATTCGCCGGTACTATCCAGGCATTGATCCCACACGGCTGACGCCGGGATACACAGGCATTAGGCCGAAGATCGTGGATGCTTCCGGCGGTGCCGCCGATTTTCTGATCCTGGGCCCCGCGGAGCACGGCGTAGCGGGTGTCGTGCATCTACTAGGCATCGAATCGCCCGGGCTGACAGCCTCACTCGCGATTGCCAATGCCGTTGCGGACAGCGTTGGAACGGACCGCGCGTGTTGATAGTTGGCGTAGTGGTCAACCCGGTCGCTGGTCTTGGCGGGCCGACTGCGTTCAAAGGCAGCGATGGCGTCGAGATTCAAGCGGCCGCACTTGCCAAGGGTGCGGTTCCGCTTGCGCTGTCGCGTATGCGTACGGCCATCGAAGCGATGCGACCCTACATGGGCGTGATGCGCTTCAAGACATGGGGCGGCGACATGGGCGCGGCTGCCTTTGGTTCTGGCTTTGACGTAACGACACTCGGCGAGCCACCTGATCCAACGACCGCGTCGGACACGCGTGCCGCTGTAGTTGCGCTGGTGGATTCAGGCATCGACGTATTGCTGTTTGCCGGTGGCGATGGCACTGCGCGCGACATCATGGACGTGTTGGGAAACAGCCTACCGGTGCTCGGCGTTCCGGCTGGAGTAAAGATGCACTCGGGCGTGTTCGCCATCACACCCGCCGACGCAGCGGAAGTGATTGTGCGCCTCGCCCGCGGGCAGATGGTGGCGCTCATCGATGCCGAGGTGCGTGACATCGACGAGGCCGCCCTCCGGTGCGGTCGTGTCGACAGTCGCCACTACGGATACCTGCGCGTTCCGGAAGCGAGCGGGTTCGTTGCGCACATGAAGTCGAGTGGTCGTGAGAACGAAGAACTCGTACGCCTCGATATTGCCCGATACGTCGCCGATCAGATCCGCAGCAAACCGGGCACCGTCGTCCTAGGTCCAGGCTCGACCGTAGCGGCGATCAAATCCGAACTCGGAATCGAACCAACGCTGCTGGGATTCGATGTGGTCAACGGTGAACGCTTGGTTGCGGCCGACGCTGATGCGCGCACGCTGGAGCAACTCGTAGATGAGTCCTCGATCGTCGTACTCAGTTTCACGGGTGGGCAGGGCTTTTTGATCGGGCGCGGCAACCAGCAGTTGTCACCTGCGGTGCTGCGGCGACTCAAAAGAGACAATCTGTGGATCGTCGCGACCCGTACCAAGCTCGATGCTCTGGATGGTGAGCCGCTGCGGGTCGATACGTCGGATGTCGACCTCGATGCGCGATTCTTCGGCGTTCAGCCGATCATCGTCGGCGACGACGACATCCTGCTGTACCGGGTCGGTCGCGGCCCCTGAGTTACTGGCGGTACCCGTCCAGAAACCTTGCCAGCCTGCCGATGGCCTCCGTCAGCTCTTCCTTGCGCGGTAGGAAGACGATTCGGAAATGGTCCGGCTCGGGCCAGTTGAAGCCTTTGCCCTGGACCACGAGCAATTTTTCCTGTTGCAGCAGATCGAAGGCGAAACGCTCATCGTCGGTGATGTTGTAGCGGCGCGGATCGAGCCGCGGAAACAAATACAACGCACCCATGGGTTTCACGCAAGTGACGCCCTCGATCTGATTCAGCAGCGCGTGGGCATGGTTGCGCTGCTCGTACATGCGGCCGCCCGGGCGAATGAACTCCTGGATGCTCTGGTAACCGCCAAGCGCCGTCTGGATCGCGTGCTGGCTCGGCACGTTTGCACATAGTCGCATCGAGGCGAGTATGTCGAGACCTTCGACGTAGTCGCGGGCGCGGTGTTTGGCGCCCGATAGCACCATCCAGCCGGTCCGGAAACCCGCAACTCGATACGTCTTCGACAAACCGTTGAAGGTTGCGACCAGCACGTCTTCGGCTACGTTTGCCAATGGTATGTGGATGGCGTCGTCGTAGATGATCTTGTCGTAGATCTCGTCGGCAAACAGAACCAGGTCGCGCTGGCGGGCAAGGGCTGCGATATCTTCCAGCACGGCACGCGGATACACGGCACCGGTGGGGTTGTTGGGATTGATGACGACGATTGCACGGGTGCGCGATGTGACCTTGGCGCGCATGTCTGCCAGGTCCGGAGTCCAATCGGCCTTCTCGTCGCAGCGATAGTGAACGGCCTTGCCGCCAGACAGGGTGATCGCTGCCGTCCACAGGGGGTAGTCAGGCGCCGGTACGAGAATCTCGTCGCCGTCATTGATCAGGCCCTGCATGGCCATCACGATCAACTCGGATACACCGTTGCCGATGTAGATGTCTTCCACTTCGACGCCGTGGACCTGGATCTGCTGGCAATACTGCATGATCGCCTTGCGCGCCGAGTACAGGCCTTTGGAGTCGCAGTAGCCTTGGGACTCGGGCAGATGGTGAATGACGTCCACCAGGATCTCTTCGGGTGCCTCGAAGCCGAATGGCGCCGGATTGCCGATGTTGAGCTTCAGGATGCGGTGACCTTCCTCTTCCAGGCGCATGGCTTCGCGCAGCACGGGACCGCGGATGTCATAGCAGACATTGGCCAACTTCTTCGACTTGGCGATGGGTCGGTGGCCGAGTGGGGTCAATGGGCTCACTCGGTCGGGCTCGTTGGTACCTTGCATCGAGGTTGACTCACCTTAGAATTGGGCGATTGTACGCTTTGTAAGACTAGCAGGAGAGCCAGCCATGACTAAGGTGACCAAATCCGACGACGAGTGGCGCAAAACGTTGTCCGGCGAAGAGTACGAAGTGGCGCGATGCGGGGGTACTGAACGCGCATTCACGGGCCGCTACTGGGATACGAAAACCCCCGGAACGTATCGCTGTATTTGCTGCGGCGCGAAGTTGTTCGACTCGGACACCAAGTATGACTCCGGTAGCGGATGGCCAAGTTTCTACGCACCGATCGAACGCGAAGCGGTCGCAGTGCGCGAAGACAAGTCCCTCGGCATGGTCCGCACGGAAGTGGTGTGCGCGGAGTGTGAGGCGCATCTGGGACACGTGTTCCCGGACGGCCCGCGACCCACAGGACTACGCTTCTGCATGAACTCCGCATCGCTCACGCTCGAGGAGCGCGCCGAACGCAAAGAAGGCACCAAGTAGCAGCCTACCAGCGCTCGGCAAAGGGTCGCAGTTCGACGTCGAACGACCAGGCCGAGCGATCCTGGTGAGCCACATCCCAGATTGTCTGCGCGATCGCCGAAGGCTTGGCGAAGAACGCATCGTCCGCATCGGCGAACGCCTTGCGTGTCCATGGCACGTCGATGACCGCGTCGATTACCACGTACGCGACATGAATTCCCTCGGGACCTAAGCGCCGTGCCATGGACTCGGCGAGGATCCGCTGCGTCGCCTTGGTCGGCGCAAATGCCGCGAAGAAGTCCTTGCCACGCCGGGCCGCCGTATTGCCGGTCACGATGATTGCACCACCGTTTCGTTCGATCATCGCCGGTGCAACCGCCTGCGTGAGGTGCGCGAGCGACGTCACGTTGACTGCAAAGTTGCGCTCGAGATCCGCAGGATCGATTGCAAGTATGTCGCCACGTGTGCCACGCACGGCGTTGTGAACGACGACATCGATCGCGCCGAGTTCACCTGCAATGCGCGTCACCGCGCCACGTAGTGCCTCCGCGTCGGCGACATCGCAGACGATGGGCAGGCTACCTTCGAGTTCCTTTGCAAGTTCCTCGAGGCGCTGCGAATTGCGGGCCAGCATCGCGACCCGATATCCCCCATCGTGAAATCGTCTTGCGATGGCGGCGCCGGTGCCGGGTCCGACTCCAGTGATCAATGCAACACGCGACATCGTCGTTCTCCGATTTGCTGTACCAGCGCCTTTGCCATACTAAGCCATCGCGAAGCACAAATCGGGAGACATCATGACGCCGCTGCTGACGACTGTTGGCCTGCTGGCTCTGAGCAACGTGTTCATGACCTTTGCCTGGTATGGCCACCTCAAGCATCTGTCCGCCAAGCCTTGGATCATCGCGGCACTGATCAGCTGGGGCATTGCATTGTTCGAATACTTGCTCCAGGTACCCGCCAACCGAATTGGCCACGAGGTGATGAGTGTTGGGCAACTGAAGATCCTCCAGGAGATCATCACGCTGGTCATCTTCGTACCCTTTGCGGTGTTTTACATGCGCGAGCGATTGACGCTCGACTATTTGTGGGCAGGCATGTGTATCCTGGGGGCGGTTTACTTTCTGTTCCGTTCCAAAATCGGGGGTTGAGCGTGGCCGAACTATCCAATCTCGTCCTGGCAATCGCGCAGTCAGACGCGCAACGAAAGCTCGCACTGGTGACCATCGAGTACGCGTACCGGCTTACGTGTTCGCGCCTGGAGGTGGAGCGTGGCATCACGTTCGAAGCCTGCGTCGATGTGCTCGGCAACGACTTGCTCAGTGATGAGTGCCTCGCTGAGCGCCTCGATGCTCACCTGATCGAGTCGAGTTCGGAACCGATCGAGATGCATCGCACTATTACACTCGGTCAGTCGCTGCTCGACGAAGATGTCGGCGTTGATGAGATCAAGTTGAAGATTCGGATAAGCAGCAGCGCGGGCGACCTGGTCGATGGTGTCACCGGCGTCGTGCGCGGTCGGTTCTGACGAATGTCTAGGACTGTTGAAGAACTCCGCTTAGGCCAATCGTTTCGGGCTCCAGCCCTTCCATGTTTCAAACACTTGCGTGTTCGTAAAATGCCGGTGGGTCTATCCACCGAACCAGCAGTCAGTTTTTCAACAGCCTGCTAGAAGCCGGCCGCCTGTCCTTCCTTGCGGTGATCTGACGCGCCGAGATAGCCGTCGCTCATGCGATAGATCAGCTGCGCGCCGCCAAAAATGTGTTCGCGCCCGTCCACAAGAACGCGATGTCCACGCGCGCGCAGCGCATCGGCCACAGTCCGATCGAATCCTTGCTCGACGCCCACGCTGCCATCTTCATAGATGTGCCAGCGAGGTGCGTCGCTGGCGGCCTGCGGGTTCTGCTGGTGATCGAAGATGCGGGTGACCATCTGCACGTGTCCCTGATGTTGCATGTGACCACCCATGACGCCGAAGGCGAGGCGCGGCCCGTGCGTATCGGTGACGAAGCCCGGGATAATCGTATGAAACGGTCGTTTGTGCGGGCCGACGCAATTGGGGTGTGTGGGGTCGAGTACGAAGCCACTACCGCGGTTCTGCATGGCAATGCCGGTGCCTGGAATGACGATGCCTGAACCGAAGCCCTGATAGTTCGACTGAATCATCGACACCATCATGCCGCCCTGGTCCGCGGTCGCCAGGTACACAGTATCGTGCCCTGTTGGTAACACCGGCGGCACCGCCGGCATTGCCGTGTCGGTGATCTGCGCCGCGAGCACTGCCATCCGCTGCGGATCCAGCAGTGCGGCCGGCGTGGTGCGCATCGCATCGGGATCGGCGAAATGGTCGTATGCGGCGCGAATGGCGATCTTCATCGCTTCGATCTGCAGATGAATCGATTGCGCGGAGTCTGGTTCGAGCGCAGCGATGTCATGGTGCGCGAGAATCGCGAGCGCAATTTGCGCGGCGAGCCCCTGACCGTTCGGTGGAATCTCGTGCAACACCACGTCACGGTAAGGTGCTGCGACCGGTTGCACCCACAGCGGTTCGTGCGCGTCGAGGTCTGCAAGCGACAAACAGCCGCCCGCAGCTTCGGCGCACGCAACGATTTCTTGCGCCAGCGCGCCGCGATAGAACGCGTCGCCGTGCGAGTTCGCGATTTGCGTAAGCGTCGCAGTCATGTCACGCCGGCGAAACAGCTCCCCGGGCAACGGCGCGCGTCCACCTGGCAGGAAATGGCGCGCGAACTCATCGAATCCGTCGTAACGCTCGCGCGCAGACTGCCAGTAGTACGCGGTCTTGGCACCCACCTGGAATCCCAACTCGGCGTAGCGCTGTGCAGCCTCGAACAGGCGCGCGAACGGCAGTTGTCCGAAACGCTGTGACAGCGCAACCCATGCAGAAACGGCCCCCGGCACCGTGACCGCGTCCCACCCGAGTTCCGGCATGCGATCCCGCCCTGCGAATCGCGCCGCCGTCCATCCAGCTGGGGATCGGCCGGAGGCGTTGAGACCATGCAACTGCTGGCCGTCCCACACGATTGCGAATGCATCGCTGCCAACGCCATTGTTGTTGGGCTCGACCACCGTCAGCGCGATCGCAGTGGCGACGGCTGCGTCAACGGCGTTGCCGCCATCGCGCAACACATCGATGCCGGCCTGTGTCGCCAGCGGCTGTGAGGTTGCAACGATGTTCGCAGCCGCGACTGGCATGCGTTGTGACGGATACGGAAACTGCCAGTCAATCACGGGGCAAGTTGCCCCGGATCAGGCGTGTTGATCGTGTTCGTGCGAGCGGATATGCGAGTCGATGTGGCGCAGACAGTGCATGGTATTGCCGCGGCCGGTGCTCTCGGGCATGAAGTCGATGTCGTAGCAGTTACCTTCGGCGGTCGCGCTCGCACGCCGAACCACGCCCGGCAGTTCTTCAACGCGCAAGTCGTTGACGGAAATGTCGAGGACGAGGTTCTGACCAACGGACAGTTTGGTCGGTGTCGCAAGCCGGATGCCGGTTACGGAGAAGTCGACGCAGTCGGCCGTGATGGCGCTCCTGAACATGCCGAGAATACCGGGTCGATGCAGTTCTACGTTCAGGCGGCCGCTGCAGCACACGTTGAACTGACCGGTACTGGCCATGGTGGTGGCGATCCTTGCCCGTGGGCGCCGTTCGAGGGACTTCCGAGGTTAGAGCGTCAAGTCATTGAGCGCAAGGCAGAAGTGTTTCGCATCTGTTTCGGTGCGGCGTTGTACCGACTTCGGAAATCACCTAGCGTTCGACCTCTAGTCAGTCATTCGCATGGGAGGGTAGATGCATCCGGGCACGATCGCTGCGGCGCAGCCGAACAAGGTCGCGTACGTCATGGCGGAGTCGGGGATCACCGTCACCTATGCCGAACTCGAGGCCGCATCCAATCAGGGTGCGCAGCTGTTCCGCAGCCTCGGCCTGCGCCCGGGCGATCACATCGCGATTCTGCTCGAGAACCATCCCCACTTTTTCAAGATCTGCTGGGCTGCGCAGCGCGCGGGCTTGTACTACACGCCGATCAGCTGGCGCCTGCAGCCCAAGGAAGTCGAGTACATCGTCAACAACTGCGAAGCCAAAGTGTTCATCGCCTCGGGTGCCCGGCGGGACGTGGCTGAACCGCTCACTGCGCGCACGCCCGGCGTTGCGGCCCGTTATGTCATCGATGGGGAGATTCCGGGCTTTACGTCCTGGGATACGGCCATCGCGGCCATGGCGGCGACGCCGATTGCCGACGAGACTGAGGGGCAGTCGATGCTGTACTCGTCGGGTACCACCGGGTATCCAAAGGGTGTGAAGCGCGCGCTGACCGGCGAGCCCTTCGGAACCGCAGTCGGGGTACCGGTGATGACGGTGTTGTATGGCGCGAATCAGGACAGCGTCTATCTGTCGCCAGCGCCGCTCTACCACGCTGCACCCCTCGGGTTCACCATGACGTGCCTGCGGCAGGGCATTGAAGTGGTCGTCATGGAGCATTTCGATGCGGAATCGGCGCTCGCTTGCATCGAGCGGCATCGCATTACCCACAGCCAGTGGGTACCGACCATGTTTGTGCGAATGACCAAGCTGCCGCCCGATGTGCGTGCCAAATACGACCTGTCGTCGCTGGTGTGTGCGATCCACGCCGCCGCCCCGTGCCCGGTGCCGATCAAGGAGCAGATGATCGACTGGTGGGGACCGGTGATCTTCGAGTACTACGCGGGCACCGAAGGCAATGGCTTCGTGCAGCTGAACAGCACCGAGTGGCTGGCGCACAAGGGATCCGTCGGTCGCCCGCTCAACTGCGAGCTCCACATCTGCGATGACGACGGCAACGAAGTGCCGCAGGGTGAGCCCGGCACCATCTGGTTCGGCGGCGGCGGTCAATTCGAGTACTACAAGGACCCTGACAAGACTGCTCAGTCGCGCCATCCGAAGGGGTGGAGTACGCTTGGCGATGTCGGATATCTCGACGCCGATGGCTACCTCTATCTGACTGACCGCAAGCATTTCATGATCATCTCAGGCGGCGTCAACATCTATCCGCAGGAAGCTGAGAACGTGCTCGTCACCCATCCGAAGGTGGTGGACGTTGCGGTGTTCGGTGTTCCTAACGAGGAGTTCGGTGAGGAAGTCAAAGCGGTGGTTCAGCCTCGTGACATGGCACTTGCAGGTCCCGCGCTCGAGCGCGAACTGATGGAGTACTGTCGCAGCCAGTTGTCGCACGTGAAATGCCCCCGCAGCATCGACTTCCAAGCTGAGCTGCCGCGCCATCCGACGGGTAAGTTGTACAAGCGCCTGTTGAAGGACCGTTACTGGGCCAAGTCCTAGGGAAGCTCTAAACGAGCGACGCGAGGCGCGTTGATCAGTTGTTGAGCAGGTTGGCGGGCGCGTACTGATCGGTCAGCACCCGCGCCGACGTGTCCCAGTCGCGCTTGCGTGACATGCGGCCGGGATAGCGGCGCAGTGGCACACCGAACGGTTCCATGGCCTCGGCGAGGTTGCGTGCGCGTTGCGCGAGTATGCCATTCGCGGGCAGCGGGGCCAGCGACGCGATGACCACGCGGTTGGCGCTGTCGGGCATCTTGAAGTTGATAAAATCTCCGAAGACAGCACTGTAAGTGACTGATTCGTGGTCATAAAGACTGCTGATGGCGAAGGTGTTCGCAGCCAGTACACCCTGCGGTGTCAGGAGGCTTCGGGTCTCTTCCAGGTACTCACGGGTCATCAGGTGCTCGGGGATATAGTCACCATTGAAGGCATCGAGCAGGATCAGGTCATAGCGCGCACCCCGCAGCGCCGCCCGTTTACCGAAGACCCGTGCGTCCACCGTATGAATCTGCATGCGCGGCGTTGGCCGAAACTCAAAGTGCGTTTCCGCCACTCGCACCACGGCCGGATCGATTTCGATCAGGTCCATCTGCGCCTGCGGGAGTAGGACGGCGAGCGCTTCGGGCAGCGACCCGCCGCCAAGGCCGACCACGAGAATCCGGCTCGGCGCAGGATTCACCAGCAGCGCGGCCATCATCATCCGGGTGTATCCAAACACGAGGTATTGGGGCCGGCGCAGATCCTTGCAGGACTGGTTGCGCGGATCGCTTCGGATGGAGAACTTCAGACACACCTCATCATCCACCCGTGTGACCGAGATGTTCTGATAGAGCGAGTGCTCTGAGTGAATCACCTTCGCGGAGGTGGCCACGGCGCAGAATGAAACGAGCAGGAGCGATGCGGTGAGCAGACGTCGCTTCATGCCGCTCGGGCCCGCAGTGCAAGACCCGCGGCGATGATGCCGAGGCCGATGAGCGTGGCTGCGAGTAACGTAATGATGGTATCGATTTCGAACCACAGTACGAAGTAGAACGACGTCGCCAGCGTGCCGAGCGCGCTGCCGAGCGTCGATACGAAATACAGCGTGCCGGCGACGCGACCCGATTCGTGGGTCTGCGTGATCATCAGACGCACCGAGTATGGGCTGATCACTCCGAGCACGACGGTCGGAACAACGAACAGCACTGCGGCGGCGAGGAGCGAACCGTAGCGGGGATCCTCGATGTGTTCGAAAGTCCACGTGAGAAACGGTTGCGCGATGAAAATCAGCGGCAGCAGCAATACGCCACCGAAGACGAAGATCGCCGCGAACTTGCGAAACGTTGGTTGCTGCAACGATAGCCAACCACCGAGCAGATAGCCCGTCGCCAGCGACAGCATGAACACCGTGATGATGCTGCCCCACACGTAAATGCTGCTGCCAAAATATGGCGCGAGCACCCGGCCCCCGAGCAGTTCGAGCGACATGATGACGAAGCCGCCCGTGAAGGCGAGGACATTGATTGCGACGCCCCGCATAATTCGAACAGACACCGGTCCTTGAAGGAGGGCGCGATTGTGCAGATGGGCGTGACGGTGCGCAACATGGGTGCCGAATCGACTGCCGATTCGATGCGGGCTTGCGCGTTGGCTGCTGAACACGCTGGCATGGAGTCGGTCTGGATCACCGATCACATTGCGATTCCACCCGACGACGCCGAAGGCTCAGGCGGCAGATACGTCGATCCATTGGCGACGCTTGCGTGGATGGCGGGATTCACCACACGGATCAATCTCGGTGTAGGGGTCATGGTGTTGCCCTATCGTCCGGCACTGCCGGTCGCGAAGTCCGTTGCCGCAGTGCAGGAGTTGTCCGGCGGAAGGCTCCTGCTTGGCGTCGGTGTGGGCTGGATGCGCGCCGAGTTCAAGGCGCTTGCCGTGCCGTTTCACGAGCGCGGTCGCCGCACCGACGAAACGCTCGAGCTGCTCAATCGCTGTTTCGCGGACGATGTGGTATCTCACAATGGCCAAATGTTCCTGTTCAAGCCACGACCGCCGAAGCCGCCCGTGCTGGTGGGCGGGGCCGCGCCACAAGCGCTGGTCCGTGCCGCGCGCTTCGGTGACGGCTGG
>JBGSQB010000248.1:0-13534 GCA_041738285.1 Pseudomonadales bacterium
GACCATGATCGTGCGCAACAGGTGGCGTCGGTGCCCAGCGGGTCGCAGCTCACTGCCTATGCACGGTGTAACGGCACTGAACGGTCCGTAGGGCGCAACCATCCATTCGAGCGCCGCAGCGGGATCATCGAACGCGATCAACAGTCCGGTGCGAAACAGTTGTGCGGTCGGCTCGAGGATCGACTCCGCGCCACGCTGAAAGAGCCAATCCGAACTGCGCCACGCAGCGACGCAGTCGAGTACGGCGGCATAGTGCTGCCAGTCGAGGCGGCGGGCGGGATTGCCAAGGTCGACCTCGTCGATGTCGGCATCCCCAAGGAGTTCAGTCAGCGGCAGTCCCTCGGCGGCGAGGGTCCGCCCGACTCCGAGAAGCTGCTGAACAGCTATTTCTGCCGCCATCGTCCAACAGCCTCACTCGAGCTGCATCTGTACGGACGGTAACATGGCATCGGCAAAAGTGATGGCACAATGTCGGTCACTCAATCACCGGGGGATCGCAATGCAGATCATCGAAGCCAAGGGCACACCCAATGGGCGCCGGGTACGGGTCTTTCTCGCCGAGAAGGGCCTCAAGGTGGAAGGCGTCAACATCGACCTGCGCGCTGCCGAGAACCTCTCCGCTGCGCACCGCGCGAAGAACCCCTTCGGCCGCATCCCGGTGCTCGAACTCGACGATGGCACATGCATCGCTGAAAGTGTCGCCATCTGCCGCTACTTCGAAGAAACCAATCCCACGCCACCACTGTTTGGCATCGGCGCCGTTGGCAAGGCGCAAGTCGAAATGTGGAACCGACGCGCGGAGTTGAGTTTCCTGATGCCAGCAGCGCAAGCGTTTCGGAACATCACCGGGTTCTTCAAGGATCGCGAGAAGATCTCCGCCGAATGGGGGACCATCAGCAAGGAGGCTGCCGCGGAAGCACTGTCGCTGTTCGACACGGCCCTCGCCAAGAGCACCTTTCTGGCAGGCAAAGACTTCTCGATCGCCGACATCACCTTCGGTTGCGCGCTCGACTTCGCCCAGGCCGTGAAACTCGACCTGCCCTTCGACCTGGCAAACATCAAACGCTATCGCGCAGATCTCGCCAAACGAGAGAGCTGGGCGGCGCGCTGAACATGACACAAGCAACGATGCCGAAGCTCGATTCCAATAGTTCTGCCGCCGACGTGCTGGCCGGCAGCGATCTGACCGGCAAGACGATCATCGTCACCGGTGCCAATACGGGTATCGGAGAGGCAACCGCAAGCGCATTGGCGGGCGCGGGCGCACGGGTCATCTTTGCCTGCCGACGGGCGGATACCGCCCAGCTGGCGCTCGCGCGCACCCGCGCCGCTCACCCCCAAGCCAAAGCCGAATTCGTCGAACTCGACCTCGCATCCTTTTCGAGCATTCGCAAGTTCGCCGACTCCCTCGTGGCCGACAAGATCGATGTTCTCGTGTGCAATGCGGGTCTTTCGGTCAACGCCTGGACACCGACCAAGGAAGGGTTCGAGGCGACCGTCGGCGTGTGCCACATCGGCCACTATCTGCCAGCACGGCTGCTCATGCCGAGGCTTCTCGCGGCGGGCACACCGCGGGTGGTGATGGTGTCGAGCTTGAGCCATCGTATGCCCGCCAAACTGGATTTCGACAAATTCCCGATGACGGCGAGCAACTTCAATGGGCTCGCGGCCTACGGTCAGGCCAAACTGTGTAATGTGCTGATGGCGAAGTCGCTGCAGCAGCGCTACGGCGACCGTGGGCTCACCGCGTGCGCATTGCATCCCGGCACGCTGGTCACTACCGAGATCGGCCGCAACTCCAAGATCGTGAGTCTGCTGATCAAACTCGTGAGTCCCTTTACCAAGAGCCCGGCGCAGGGCGCGGCGACCAGTGTGTATGGTGTGGTGCACGAACCGGCCAGTGACATCGCCGGCAAGTATCTCAAGGACTGCCACGTCGAACCGTGCAGCGATGAAGCAAACGACGCGAGCGTGGCCGCGCGGTTGTGGACACTGAGCGAAGGATTCGTCGCGCGGGGTGGCGAGTTCCCGGCTTGGCCCTGATTTCGGCCGAGGAGCTGCGCCAGTATCGAAGCGGCGGGTTTTTCGTTCGTCCTGAGGTACTGACCACGGCCGAAGTGCGCGAACTGCAGATCGCCGCGGAGCGCAGCGCTATGTGCGCCGCGAAGCGCAGCATCACTGGCCGCACATACTCACTCGATGGCAAACGCTTCGTCGACGTCGACTGTGCGACGATTCAGTTTGAGCACGGTGAGGACGGTGATGCGATCCGCGTGATCGAACCGGCGGATGCATTCGATGATCGCTGGCAGTCGCTCATCGACGATCCACGCATCACCCAACCCATCGCCGGCATCATCGGTACGCACGCGCTTGCCCTGTGGACGATCAAGCTCAACCTCAAACGCCCTGCGATCGGCTCGGGGTTCGGCTGGCATCAGGATTCGCCGTACTGGATTCACGACTGCAAGCACGTCGATCTGCTGCCGAACGTGTATGTTGCGCTCGACGATGCGACCCAAGACAACGGCTGCCTGCGCGTGATTCGCGCAAGTCACACGCGAGGGTGTCTGCCCGGCCGAGTGGATGGCACCCAACTCGGCGGCTTCTTCACCGACGCCACATGTTTCGACGAAGCGGATCAGGTCGCGTTGACCGTCGCCGCAGGTTCGCTCGTTTTTTTCAGCCCGCACATCGTGCACGGTTCGCGACCGAACACCTCAGACAGGCAGCGGCGCGCGGTGATCATCACCTATCAGCCGGCTGGTCATCCGACGTTGAAGTCACGCCAGATGCGGAACATCGCCTGAGCTACTCCGGTGGCCGCGGGATACGAAACTGCCAGTGCCGGGGCGGGCCGATCGCGACTTCATCAAGTGCAGCGGTGAGACGCACCGCCACGAGAAAGTCGCTGCCCTGCACGCGCATACTGCCATGCACTTCGATTGTTGCCGTCCAATCCGCGCCTTGCATCTGGATGCGTCTGTTGCACCGCGCGGCCGCACTTTCCGCATCGGCAGGATCAATGGTCAGCAGGTCCTCACTCATCGATTGCACGATAAGACCATTGGTGTGGCGCACACGCGGGCCGTCGAAACGCTGCAGAAACTCACCGCAGCCGATCCGTTTCTCGTAAGTTGCCGCCTCCAACATTTCCACCGCGCCCATTGCTGCCGCCTCGGGTGGTGGGAACTCGACGCTCGAAGCGGGCTGCCACTGCGGTAGGATCAGTGCAATGCGATCGATGTCGACCGCATCAGTGTCCACGGCCGGCCAGATCAATGGCCAGTAGCTGCGTGCGAACGCGATCCGCAGCGTGCCGCCCGCGCCAATGCGCTCGCCGATGACATTGAGTTCGACACGTCCGTTGGCAAGCGCTCCGATTCCCCAACTGATCAGTCGCGATTTGCCGTTCTCACCGACTGCACACAGTCGCACCACCAGATGACCACGGCGCGCTGGATCAATCGCGGTGAAATCCACGCGAGGTCTGCCGAGAACCGTGATGTCATGATCGATCGTGAAGTCGACCGTCGTCGCGCGCGCATCATCGCTGCCTTGGTCCGGCGCAAGATCGTGGGCACCAAACGGACACCATGCCCCGGCGGCCTCGCCGTGCCGCAGGTCCGTCCTGATTTGCTGCGCGGGAATGGCGACCGCGTACGGTGTCGTCGCGGCGTCGCCACCATACCAAGCATCCATCCAAACTCGCAGGGGTGGATCGTCAGCCACCCCGCTCGGCCTGTCGCGCAACCACCGGTTCCACCATCGCAAGCATTCCTGCAGGAATCCGATGCGCGGACCCGGCGATGCGGCGTGGGGCCAGTTGTGCGCCCAGGGCCCAATGATGGCGCGGCGTTCACTTTGCAGACCATCGAGCAGGCGCAGCACGGCATTGGTATATCCGTCGGCCCAACCGCCGACGACGAGCACTGGGGCCGCGATCGCGGCGTAGTTCTCACACACCGAGCCATGCCGCCAGTAGTCATCACGCGTCGAGTGGCGCAGCCAGGTATCGATGAACGCTGGTGTCGATGCGACGCGCTCGCGCCACGCATCGCGCCAGGTGCCTCCGACCACCGCAGGATCGGGTGGGCGCGCGTTGATACTGAGCAATGTCGTGGCCCAGCCGAGCATATCGCGGGCGAGCACCGCACCACCCATGTAATGCACGTCATCCTGGTAGCGATCGTCGGTCGAACACACGGACACCACTGCACGCAGCGCGGGCGGTGCAAGCGCTGCGATCTGCAGGGCGTTGAATCCACCCCAGGAGATTCCCATGAGCCCGACGCGACCGTTGCACCACGGCTGACGCGCGATCCAGGCAATGACTTCACACCCATCGGCGAGTTCGGCTGCGCTGTACTCGTCGGTGAGGAGGCCATCCGAATCCCCGCTGCCGCGCACGTCCACCCGCAGCGAAGCGTAGCCATGGCCTGCGAACCAGGCATGACGGGATGCATCCTCCGCATCCGTGCCGTCGCCCTTTCGATAGGGCAGATACTCGAGGATCGCTGGCACGGGACTGGCATTCGCATCGACCGGCAGCCACGCCCGCGCCGCAAGGCGAATGCCGTCAGGCAGTTCGATCCAGAGGTGATCGATGACGCGGACGCGATGCGGAAACTGCGTCGCGACCGCCATGTCAGGGCGCGGCGTTTGGATTCGATAGTGCGCGCAACCGGACTTGCGCATCGGTCGCCAGTTCTCGGGTCAGCACACCGGCGTCGATGCCGCGGCACATGCGCGCGGACTGCCCGGACCAGAGTGACGTGAAGTCACTCGACGCGCCCGCCTCTGCTTTACTGCGCAGTGGTGCGAGCGCGACAGCGGCGCCGGGAAATGCAGGTGCTACGTCGCTGATCGGCCCCAACTCGCGGACGATGCGATTGATGAAGCCGCGCGCCGGACGCCCCGTGAATACGTTGGTGAGCACGGTCGAATCGTCCGCACCATCACGCAGGGCGGCTCGATGCAGGTCGCCGATGGTGGCCTGGGCCGTGAGCAGGTAGGCGGTGCCCATCTGCGCTGCCACAGCACCGAGTGCAAACGCGGATGCAATGCCACGACCGTCACCGATGCCCCCGGCTGCAATCACCGGCACCCGCACCGCATCCACGACTTGCGGCACCAGTGCAAGCGTACCGGGTTGTGCAGACACATCGTTGGTCAGGAACATGCCGCGGTGGCCGCCCGCTTCGGCGCCCTGGGCAATGATCGCATCGCAGCCGTGGGCTTCGAGCCAGCGTGCTTCGGCCACCGTAGTTGCGCTTGCCAGAACCTTGGCGCCACTTCGCTTCACCCGTGCGAGAAGCTGCGAATCCGGTAGTCCGAAGTGAAAGCTGACTACCGGTGGGCGCAATTCTTCGATGAGGGCGCATGTAGTTTCATCGAACGGCGCGCGTCCTCCGACTGCGGATGGCGATGCCTCCTCGACGCCAAGCTCGGCGTAGTACATCGCGAGACATTCGCGCCATGCCGCCTCGCGTACAGGATCTGGTGGCGCTGGAGTGTGACAGAAGAAGTTGAGATTGAACGGGTTGGCCGTGCCACCCCTGATGAGTTCGACTTCAGCCCGGATACCGTCGGCGTTCAGCATCGCGCATGGCAAGGACCCCAGACCGCCCGCTTCGCACACGGCCACCACCAGTGCCGCGCGATTCGCGCCCGCCATCGGCGCCTGCACAATCGGCAATTCGATACCAAAGAGATCCAATACGCGATTGCTTGGCCACATATGCACGCCTCCGCCATTGGCGTCAGTTCGGGGTGTACCAGATCGGCGATGACCATGCGCGTTCGGCGATGGTCTTCGGCAGACCCGGTCGTGGCGCGATGCCTGCGCGCAGAGCATCCCACGTCGACCAGCGGCAGGTTGGGTTCTCGATCACGCGCACGTAGTAGAAGGCGCGCTGCTTCGCGTCGAACTCCGGATCGCGCCAGAACGTTGCCAACGCGACGTCGCCTTTGTCATAGGCCGATTCGCAGGTTGCCAGATCGACCCCGGCGCCATTGTCCGGGCAGCGATGATCGGCGGTCGGCGCGACGCCATCGGAACAGGCAACGTCGAACACCACTTCCCTCGGATTGCCGTTCTCGATCCAGCCCTTGATGATCTGAAGCCGATCGAGCCACGCTCCGTTCGGATCACGCAGCGCTTCGGCGAAGAACACGGGCGCCGCACTGCCGCGGCCAAGCAGGTCACCACCCATCGGCACACCGTGGGCATACAGATCGGCGATGCCATCGGACTCCAACAGATCGAATCCGCCGAAGAAGCGCACGCGAATGCGCGGGCCCGAAGTTGCAAATACCTCCTTGCGACGCAGGGCGTCATAGATCGACTCACGCGAGTTCTGTTCGGCCCAAACCCCCGCAAGACCCGACGCGCCCCACTCAGTCAGATAAGGTGCCGGCTTTTCGTTTGCTGCCATCTCGGCGAACGTCGCCCAGTCCTTAACGCCCTCGGCCGGCACGGAGCCCCGACGCTCGGGAGACCCATCGTTCACGCCGGTCTTGCTGACGTACACGTCCTCATCGTAGGTAGCCCCGCCATTATGGGTATCGCTCGAGCCGATGAATCCGAGTCGGTATGGATTGAAGCCTTGTGTCTGTTCGAGTTCGAGTCCGGTGAGCAACGCATCGCGCACATAGCCACCACGGACATTGATCTTCGGATCGGTTTCACCCTGCAACGCGGCGTAAACTGCGGGCTTGTCGCCGAACAGTTCGAAGTCGGCCCACTCGTCGTTCGGTGACAGCAGGGGATGCGTCTCGGACGTGCCCTTCACCTGACTGATCTCGACGATGGGTTCGTTACGCGCACGCAACGCAGCGTATTGCGCATCGATCGGCCGGCCATCGAAAGCGGTGCGCTGGAACATGATGCCGTTGCTCCAGTTCGAGTTGTGCGGAATGGCCAGCGACTCGACACCCGATGCACGCAGACCGTCCATCCAACGCCACAGGTCTTCGGGATCGACGGAGTCAGTGGCGGCAAACGGCCGCCCCGGTGCGCCCTCGCCGCGAAAAATGACATTGCGATGCAGGTTGTACGGCTGGTTCGACGTGTACTCATAGCCCACAAACGTCGTGAAGCGCCCCGGCGCGTAATGCGCGTCGGCCGCGTCCTTCACCTTCTGCCAGGTATCGCGCATCACATCTTCGTGCTGCAGCGCGGGGTCCGATTTGCCTGTGATGATCGACGCAGCCACGCCACGAAATGCCGGCAGATACACAGCAGGGTCGCGGCTGATGAGCTGTTTGGCGATCTCGGTCCTCGACAGCGCATGGTCGGGATCACCCATCGCACTCAGTACACCGAGATAAGTCGCATGATCGGTCACGGCCATGAAGTCGAGCGGGGCACCGCGCAGGCGCAACGGAAACCCCAGTGCGTGCTCGATCGGTTCACCGCTGGCAAAGCGGTAAGCATCTTCGGGCGTTGCGCGCACGTTGAAGATGTACGCATCGAAAGAATACTGGGTGTGCACGTGCAGGTCACCGAAGTAGGCCTGCCGCGACAACGGCGCATCCGCCGCCATACCTGGTACGGTCAGCACTGCGGCCACCAGCGCGCTGCCGAGCAGGGTCTTCATCATGTTCGCTTCCTCTTGTTCTTGGGGAGCGCCACCACAGGCATCTCTACAACCTCATCACCCCAGTCCTTGCCGAGCGCACGCTTCAGATCCCTGACCGCATCACGGCCGATGCGCTTGATCAGGATCTTCTCCAGGTAGCCGAGGGTTTCCCGCGCCGCGGCACGGATGTCTTCCGATTCCGGCGTGAAGGCATAGTAGTTCGCGCGAGAATCCTCGGGCACCGCGCGCTGTTCGATCAGACCTTCATCGATCAGCGACTTCGCCATGTGATGGATGTTCTGCCGGGTAAGACCCATCTCGCGCGCGATGTCTGCCGGGCGATCGAGGCCGCTCGCGATGTGCACGATGATCATCGACTGGGTGCGATGCACCGAGCGATAGCCGCGCTGGCGCAGGATGTTCTGCAGACCGTTGTCGAACCAGTCGAGCGCCCGCACAAGGCCTGCGACGATGTGGCGGTCGAATGTCTGGTGCTTCAACAGCGATTATCCACGACAGATAACGGTCGAAATTGTAGTCGGGGCTGCCGCCGAAGTCAGAGCCGCGTTGGCCGACCGTAAACCATCAAGTGATTTGACGTTAACCGGCCACATCTGCATGATTGTTGCGGCACCGTCTGCAAGCCTTGCAGACAATTGGAGGGTAAAGCAATGGGTATCCGTGGGTTCGACCGTTGGCGCGTCGCGTTCCCTACCGTCGTCGGTGTGCTGCTGGCTTGCCAGCAGGCGGCGTTCGCCGCGGATGGTGTGACCGAGGAGATCCTCGTCACCGCCACCAAGCGTGTCGAGCGTCTGCAGGACGTGCCGATCTCGATCGGTGTCGTCAGCGGCAAGGAAATCGAGGAACTGCGCATCACCGATGTTCGGGACCTGCAGAGCTTCGTTCCGAACCTGACGGTGCAATCGACCTTCGGCAACTGGGCGGTGAAGATCCGCGGTCTCGGCAGTGGCGTCACCAACCTCGCTTTCGACTCGTCGGTCAGCATCTTCAACGACGGCATGTACTGCGGTCGTTCGCGCTGCCTCGAGACCGCGTTCCTGGACGTTGATCGCGTGGAGGTCGCACGCGGCCCGCAGGGCGCGCTGTTCGGCAAGAGCACCATCGCCGGCGCACTCAGCGTGATCAGCGCCAAACCCACCGACGAATTCGAAGGGTATGTCTCCGGCGGATACGAGTGGGAAAACGACGGCTACGTCACCACGGGCGTTCTGTCGGGTCCGCTGACGGACACCGTGCGTGCACGCGTGGTCGGTCACTACGAAGACAGCGACGGTTACGTGCACAACACCCTGCTCACTGGCGATGAGCCGGACTCACATCGTTGGGCGCTGCGCGGCACGATCGAGTGGGACGTCACGGATTCACTCACGGCAACGCTCAAGGCTGAGCAGTTCGACACCGAGATCGACGGTCGCAGCAATCAGCTGGTGAGTGCGACGGGCACCTTCGTTGCGTTGACGCAAGACCCGTGGGCCGAGTTCAAGAAAAACAATGAGCGGCGCGTCAGCACGGCCACCTCGGATGAGGACTACGACTATTCCGAGTCTTCGAGCTACCTGCTCACGCTGGATCAGGAGTTCGGCGAATACACCGTTTCAGCCATTGCCGGCTACTGGGATCTGGACTACGAGAACTGGCTCGACGTAGATGGTGTGGCCGAGGGTTTCCTGAACACCGGGCTGTCCGAGAACTTCAATCAGCAGTCGCTGGAGCTGCGCCTGCTGTCACCCATTGGCAACACATTCGAGTACATCGTTGGTGGCCTGTATTACACAAGTGATGTGGAAACCCGACAGCACTCGCCGTTCGGTTTCTTTCCGGCATTTCTCGCCCCGGTGCCCGTGGGCTCTGATCGCAATTTCGAACGTAGCACCGACACCTATTCGATATATGGACAGCTGACCTGGAACGTCGCCGACGCGGTGCGCGTCATCGCGGATCTGCGCTACACCGATGAAGAGCAGAACGGGCTCGGCTATTCGTTCCCGGTGACATACCCCGACCGCCGCAATCCGGTCTATACGCCCGGTGCGTTCGCGCAGCCGCCCGAGTACCGCTTCAATCAGGTCCGTAACGACGACAGCCTCGATCCATCGATTCGGGTGCAGTACGATGTGAGCGACAATGCGATGGTCTACGCGGCCTACGCGACCGGCTCCAAGCCAGGTGGACTCAAGGCGAACGACGGTACCCTCGGCACGCAACTGCTGGCGAAGAACGCCGATCCGGCGTACATGCAGAAATATGTCGGTCAGGCATCCATCACTCCTGCGGAGATGGCGGCGGGTGTGAAGCTCGAGCAGGGCAACGAGATCTTCGACTTCGAGGATGAAGAAGCCCAGAACTACGAAGTGGGCACCAAAATGGTGTTCGCCGATGGGGCTGCGGGCCTGAACCTCGCGGCGTTCTACATGGAGTTCGACAATCTGCAGACATCATCCTACGACGGCGTGCGGTTCATTATTCGCAATGCAGCGGCAGCCGAAATCAAGGGCGTCGAACTCGAAGGCTACTGGCAGGCCAGTTCGAACCTTCGAGTCACTGGTTCGGTTGGCTATCTCGACCACGAATACAGCGACTTCAAGGGCTCGCAGTGTCTAGTGGCCGACAAGGCGGGTAACTTCAAGGACCCGACCTGCGTCGATGGTCAGGAAGACATCAGCGGCGAACCGATTGAGCGCACGCCCGATTTCGAGTTCAACCTGGCAGCCGATTGGCAACGCCCGATTACCGACGATCTGGTGCTGTTTGCCTACCTCGCCATGTACCACTCGGCCGAATACGACGTCCGTGAAGACCAGCACCCGCTCGGCAATCAGCCCAGCTACACCAAGTGGGATGCTCGCCTTGCGGTGGCGAACGCCTCAGACACATGGGAAGTCGCGGTGATTGGCCGCAACCTGACCAACGAGTACGTGTTGCAGCACGCCTACGAGATCGCGAACGCCAACTTCGTATCCTTCAGCGCGGGACGCACGGTCACCATGCAAGGTACCTATCGCTTCTAAAGTGAGAACCGGCAGTCGGGCAATCCGGCTGCCGGTGATCGCGCCGCTAAACCGGTGCGTTGGCGGGCAACCCGAGTAACAGTCTTCCGTACTGTTCGGCCGCAAGATCGAGATCGAACACCGTGTGACACGACAGCGTATGCACATCCCGGTGGATGCGCTGTAGGGGATTGTCGAGGAAGTGCGCGTGGGCGCCGCTGGCCTCCATGGCGTCGCGTACGATGTCCCTCGACTCTCTCACCACCGATGCGATGTGCATGCGCAGTTGCGCACGATCGAGTTCCGGGCAAGGCTCGCCCGATTCACCCCACCGCATCACCTCCCTGGCCGTGGCTTTGAGCTTGGATTCGAGGCTCGCGATGCGTTCGCGCAGCATGCCAAGTCGCACGTGTGACATCGGCTTCTCGGCCTGCTTCGTTGTCGTGCCGTACACCGCGCGTTGGGACAAGCGTTCCTGGAACAGCGCCACCGCCTTGCGTGCGCCGCCCACGGCGGGCGCGGCGGCGGTGAGACCGAGCACCGGCAACATCGGCATGCGATAGGTCGCGCTCTGATGGAACTGCGCGCCGGGAGAAAACCCTGCTCGCATGTCGGCGATATTCTGACGCCGGTGCGCCGGCACAAACACATCGTCGAGGGCAATGTCATTGCTGCCCGTACCGACCATGCCCGCTGTCTGCCAGGTGTCGATCACACGGGCTTCGCTGCGCGGCACGATGAACATGCACAGCTCGATGTCGCCACTGGACTCGGCCGGGGTGAGCGCGCCGACCATCACCCAGTCCGCGTGCATCACGCCGGTGCCCCACTCCCAGCGGCCGGTCACGCGATAGCCGCCCTCGACCGGAACCGCGCGACCTTTCGGCGCCAGGGCGCCTGGCGCGATGATGTAGGGCTGCTTGCCGAAGATGTCGTCCTGCGCCGCCTGGTTGTACAGGCCGAGCAACCAGTTGTGCTCCATGCAGAAGGTGACGACCCAACCCGTGGATACGCAGCCTTCACCGAGCGCCATGCCGATGTCCATGAATCCGACCAGCGAGAACTCGAAGCCGCCGTACTTTTTCGGCACGAAGTAGCGGTAGGCGCCGGTCGCTTCGATCGCGCGCATCACTTCGTCCACGGGCTTGCGCTCGGCTTCCGCCTGCCGCGCGTGGGCTTCGAGCAGCGGCGCAAGGGCGCTGATCCGTTCGATGAGTTCCTGTTCCGTCATGCTGCGCTCCTCAACCGCCAACGCTGCACGCGTAGCCGATCGGCATATGGTGATAACCCTTGAACATCACACCCTGTCGTGGTGAAGGTGGCGCGCGCAGATGCATGTTCGACATCCGCTTCAGAATGCGCTGAAACGCAATGCGGCCTTCGAGCCGCGCTACGGCATGTCCGGCACACAGGTGCCGACCCGCGGCGAAGCTGAGCTGCTCATTGGCATTGGTTCGGCTCAAATCGAGCGCATCAGGCGCGACGAACCTCGCCGGGTCGCGGTTGGCGCCAGCGATGGAGAGCATCAGGATCGTGCCGGCAGCGACACGCATGTCTTGCACGCGCACGTCCACCGCGGCCTGTCGGAAGAGCATGTAGATCGGTGGATCGTAGCGGAGAAACTCCTCGACCGCGTTCGACGCGAGAGCCGGATCGGCTCGCAAGCGAAGCTGTTGCTGCGGATTGCTGATGAGCGCGAGCAGTCCGTTGCCGATCAAGTGCGTGGTGGTCTCATGCCCTGCAATGAGCAGGGTGATCATCGCCCAGACCACCTCGTCGCGCTGAAGCTTGTGATCGCGCTCATTGCGGATCAGCAGACTCAGTAAGTCGTCCGACAGGTCCTTCGCGCGCAGCTCCACCACGTGACGCAAATAGTCGAACAGATCGCTCGCGCCGCGCGAAGCGCGCTCGAACTCCTCTGGCGTGGCCGTGATTTCAAGCCCGGCAAGCATCGCACCGGAGCCTTCATGGAGCAGTTTCTCATCCGCAGCGGGGATGCCGAGCATGTGGCAGATGACGGTCACCGGCAGCGGCATGGCGAAGTCGGTGATGAAATCGCCCTCCTCGCGTTCGGCCATGCGATCCAGCAACGAATCACACGTCCGCTCAATGAACCCGGCCAGCGCTTCGGTACGCTTGCGCGAGAACGCGGGCATGATCGCCTGCCGGAACCGTGTATGGTCCGGCGGGTTGAGGCCGATCATGTTATTGCGGCCAAAATCCTGGAACGGGCCTTCCGGTTTGCGCGACTGCGACCACTCGAACGGCCGTCGAACATCGTGACTGGTCAGCGCCCACGCGACATCGTCGTGCCGGCAGAGGAGCACAGCACCGTTTGGCAGGTGCGTTACGGGCTGTTCGTGAAGCAGCCGCCTCAGCAACGGTATTGAATCGTGGCGAAACGATTCGGAGGTCGGATCCACGGGAATGCTCATCGTTCCTCTCCCATCGTCAAATCATTTAACGATAGAGCAGCCTCGACGCGCAACGTGCGCACACGTCGTTACCCCCAATGGGCTTGGGTAGTTGGGAAAAACGAAAGGGGGGCTGTTACAGCGACTGCGGGTCTGAAGACTGGCCGAACGTTTCATCCGAGTCGTTGACGTCTGCCGCGTCATCGGACGATTCGTCGGTGCCGTCTTTCTTCTGTCGGCGCTTGGCCCGCTTCTCTTCGGCCTTGCGCTTCTTCTCGATCTCACGCTGCCGTTTGGCGAACGTGTGCTGATTCTTGGCCATCGCGATCTCCTGCCGCTGAATTCAATCGTGAGCAAAATGCGCCCACGACGACGATGACCGTAGCGGGTCACCCGGATCGAATCGGCCATCCAACAAACGAATGAGGCGCAGTACCTTTCAGATACTGCTCAGATACTGCGCCCCGATCAGCTACTAGTAGCCGCGTCCGCCGCCGCCATCGCGACGACCGCCGCCACCACCACCGCC
>JBGSQB010000006.1:0-9981 GCA_041738285.1 Pseudomonadales bacterium
GTATTGGGCTGCCGATGCACGAGTGCGGCTACCTCATCACCGGCGCCGGCGACGTGGCGCAGGTAGGAACCATACGAAGTGGACTTGAGCCGCGCGACGCGCTGCGCTTGCGGTACGCCTGCCATGAAGTCGGTGCCCATCAATCGGGCGAGGTCGGCATGGCCGCGCCCGGTCAATGGCAGCCCTTCGGTCGCACCGGCCCGCGCGCCATCGTGGAGCCGTTCGGCCGCGCCCGGCACCACCGTGCGTCGGGTGAACGTTGGTGCATCGAATGCAACGCCAGGCCGCATCGAAAAGCGAGCATACAGCTCATCGTCGAACGCGTCGTGGAAGCGACCGACATCAATGCCGAGGTCCGTGAGCAGTCCCTTGGCGATGGCACTGTAGTGAGCAGGACCGTCGATCGACTGACTGCCGCCATAGCCGATGAGCGTTCGGCCACCGACGTCGAACTCGTTGCGCTTCGCGTGGCCGCCGAAGTCATCGTGGTTGTCGATCAGCAGCACCCGTGCGCCGGGTTTGCGCCGACGATAGAAGAACGCCGCAGCGAGTCCCGACAAGCCCGCGCCGATGATGACGAGATCGTATTCATCGTCCGTCATGGCGACATCGGTGGCGAATCGCGCTCCGTCGCGTGCCACCGCATGGGCCACTTCGAACGAGCCGGTGTGGCTCCCGCGCTGTCCATCGAGGGATGGTGGGTAAGGGCTCTGTGCTGCTGCCGCGGATGAACTGCTCGCCGCCATCGATGCGCCGGCGACGAGCACGCCGTTCATGAAATCCCGCCGCGAAATCACTCGATCGAGGCCGAGGTCGATGTCCGCCTTGCGCGTCATGTTCTATCCAGCCAGTGGAGGCAGTAAGATCGAACGGGGCGGGCAGAAAGTCCAGAACAACGTCAGACATCGAAGGACCCATCAGATGCGCAGAATCCGATACGCGCTCATCGGCGTGACTGCGGGGCTATTGGCCATGTCTGCGACCCTCGGCATCGCGGCGGGCAACGATCGCGTCGTGCACGTATTCAATTGGACCAACTACATCGACGATGCCGCGATTCCCGCCTTCGAAGGTAAGACCGGAATCAAGGTCGTCTACGACCTCATGGACTCCAACGATGCACTCGAGGGGAAGCTCCTCGCGGGCAATTCGGGCTACGACATCGTGGTGCCAACGAGCAACTTCTTTGCCGAGCAGCTGCGCGCCGGCCTTTACCAACCCATAGACAAGCGCCGGCTTGCGAACTACGGCAACCTCGATCCGATATTGATGAAGCGCATCGAGATCTTCGACCCAGGCAACACCTACGGTGTGCCGTACATGTGGGGAAACTCCGGCGTTGCCTACAACGTCGAAGCGATCAAGGCACGCATGCCCGACGCGCCGGTGGACAGCTGGCGCATGATCTTCGACCCGAAGGTCGCCGCTCGTTTCGCCGACTGCGGCATCGCCATTCTCGATGCCGGCGACGAAGTGGTCGAATCCGCCCTGATCTATCTCGGTCGCGATCCCAATTCCGAATCTCGCGAGGACCTGGTCGCGGCCGCCGACGTGATCCGTGCCATCCAGCCCTACGTGCGCTACTTCCACTCGACACAGTTCGTCGACGACCTCGCCAATGGCGAAATCTGTCTGGCGCTCGGCTGGTCGGGTGATGTCTACCAGGCGGTGCGAAGCGCGCGCGAAGGCATTCGCATCGAGTACGCCATTCCCAAGGAAGGCGGCATCGTGTGGTTCGACATCATGGCGATCCCGAAGGATGCACCCCACGTCGACGCCGCGTACGCATGGATCGATCACATTCTCGACCCAGCGGTAGTCGCCGGCATCACCAACGAGATCTGGTACGCGAATCCGAATCTCGCCTCGCGGCCGCTGCTCGATGCCGAGGTGCGCGACAACGCCGTGATTTTTCCGACACCGCAGGTGATGGAACGGCTGGTCGCGGTCGGCCCGAAGAATCAGCGCTTCGTGCGCATGCGCAATCGAGCGTGGACCCAGGCCAAGGCGGGCCGATGACCAAGCCGACCATCGTTCACTTCGATAACGTCAGCAAACGCTTTGGTGACGTGTTGGCCGTTGATCGGGTCGACCTGCAGATCGCCGAAGGTGAGTTTTTCGCCCTGCTCGGTGGATCCGGTTGCGGCAAGACCACGCTGCTGCGACTACTCGCTGGATTCGAACGGCCGAGCGAAGGCCGGGTGCTGATTGGCGGCGAAGACGTCACCCAGGTGCCACCGCATCGGCGCCCCGTGAACATGATGTTCCAGAGCTACGCGCTGTTTCCGCACATGAATGTCGCGGCCAACGTCGCCTTCGGCCTCAAACAGGAGGGCGTCGCCAGAAGCGAGATCAACGACCGCGTGGCACAGATCTTGAAGCTCGTCGAGCTATCCGGCCTCGACAAACGCAAACCCGATCAACTGTCGGGGGGGCAGCGTCAGCGCGTTGCGCTTGCCCGGGCGTTGGTCAAACGCCCCCGCGTGCTATTGCTCGACGAACCACTCGCGGCACTCGATAAACGGTTGCGCGAGCAGACCCAGTTCGAGCTCATGCGCATTCAGGACGAAGTCGGCATCACGTTCATCGTGGTCACCCACGATCAGGAAGAGGCCATGAGCCTCGCCACCCGGATTGGCGTCATGAATGCCGGCCGCATCGTGCAGACCGGTTCGCCGCGGGACGTCTACGAAACACCCGCCAACCGCTTCGTCGCCGACTTCATCGGCTCGGTCAATCTATTCGATGCGGTTGTCGAGGCGGCCACGCCTTCGCAGATCACGATTGCCGTGCCACAGCTCGGTCGTTCGGTCGTGGTCGAACAGACCGGCGGCGCTGCTGTGGGTGCGCCGTGCGCATTTGCGCTGCGCCCGGAGAAGGTGCGTGTGACCCGGGCGGAACCCGACGCCGCGAATCGCGTTGCGGGTATCGTGGCCGAAATCGGCTACCTCGGCGCGTCCTGCATCTTCCGCGTGCGCACCCCTGGTGGTCGCGTGCTGCAAGCAACTCAATCCAACAGTCAGCGCGACTTGTCGCTTGCGTATCAGTGGGACGAAGCGGTATGGGTGTCCTGGCCGGAGGCGAGCGGTGTCGTATTGTTCGGCTGACCAGGTGCCACGCGCATGAAGCGCGGCGTCGGCCGTGCGGCCGTCATCGCCGTGCCCTATCTGTGGCTCGCGCTGTTCTTCTTCATCCCGTTCTTTCTGGTGCTGAAGATCTCCTTCTCCGAGGCGATGCTCGCGCAGCCGCCTTACGGGCCGCTGTACGAGATCACCGAGAGCAACGATGTCGAAGTCACGGCGACGCTCAGTAGCTATGCGTTCCTGATCGAAGATCCGTTCTATGCGGAAGCATATGTGCGCTCGTTGCGGATGGCGCTCATTGCCACGCTCATCGCCTTGCTCATCGGTTACCCGATGGCGCTCGGCATCGCGCGCTCACGCCCGCCCTGGCGCAACGTCCTCTTGATGCTGGTCATCCTGCCGTTCTGGACCTCGTTTCTCATTCGTATCTATGCCTGGAAGGTGCTGTTACAGGGTAACGGCGCGATCAATGCATTGCTGGTCTACCTCGGTTTCGAACCGCTCCAGATTCTGTACACGGATGGCGCCATCTACCTCGGCATCGTCTACTCCTACCTGCCATTCATGATCCTGCCGCTGTACGCGGCGCTCGAACGGCTCGACCCCGCCCTCGATGAAGCGGCGGCGGATCTCGGCGCATCACCGCTGTGGGTATTCATCAAGGTGACGTTGCCGCTGTCGCTGCCCGGCGTCATTGCCGGCTCGCTGCTCGTGTTCATTCCGGCAGTCGGCGAGTTCGTGATTCCAGAACTCCTGGGAGGACCAGATGCCTCCATGATCGGGCGCGTGCTGTGGAACGAGTTCTTCGCCAATCGTGACTGGCCCGTCGCGAGCGCGGTTGCGATCGTGATGTTGCTCCTGCTCGTTGTGCCCATCATGTTGTTCCAGCGCTATCAGGAACGAGGGCAGACATGAACGCGCGCCTGCTCACTGCGGTTTCGCTCGGCTTTGCGTTCCTGTATTTGCCGATGGTCGCGCTCGTCGTCTACTCGTTCAATGCAAGTCCGCGGGTGACCGTATGGAAGGGATTCTCCACCCGCTGGTATAGCGCGCTGATGGAGAATACGGAACTGATCGATGCGGCGCTCTTGAGCCTGCGCATCGCGGCGCTCAATGCAACCGTCGCCGTGGTGCTCGGTACGCTCGCCGGTTATGCGCTGGTGCGCTATCCAAGGTTCAAGGGGCGGACGCTATTCACGGGTATGGTGGCCGCGCCGCTGGTGATGCCGGAAGTTATCACCGGGTTGTCACTGCTGCTTTTGTTCGTTGCAACACAGTCTCTGTTCGGCTGGCCGGCCAGCCGGGGCGTGTCCACCATCACGATCGCCCACATCACGTTTTCGCTCGCTTACGTTGCGGTGGTCATTCAGGCGCGGCTGTCATCGTTCGATGAGTCACTCGAGGAAGCAGCCCAGGACCTCGGCGCGCCACCCTGGCGTGTGTTCGCGTTCATCACGCTGCCGATCATTGCGCCCGCGCTTGCGTCCGGCTGGCTGCTCGCCTTTACCTTGTCGCTCGACGATCTCGTGATCGCGAGCTTTGTCTCGGGTCCGGGCTCGAGCACGTTGCCGATGGTGGTGTTCTCGATGGTGAGGCGCGGACTATCACCCGAAATCAACGCGCTCGCGACGCTCTTCATCGCCGCGGTGAGCGTCGGCATCGTGGCTTCGCTGCTGCTGGCGCGACGTGGAATCAGGACGGCAGACTAGTGTCGTGTCCCGTAAGTTCCTACCAATTCTGAGCACGCCTGGCCTGCGCGCGCGCGACGCGGCGAGGAGACATATCGAGCATATGGCGACGAGTCGCAACAAAGCGCCCGCAGGCCAGGCGAACTCCCGCAGGGCACGGCCCTCCGATTGCGGGACTTCGTTGCCGTCGCTTGACGTGCAGCGGAGCACGCCTGCGCGCCAGCGCCTCGCCCCGCAACCGGAGGGACGCGCAGAAATGGCAGGAACTTGCGGGACACGACACTAGATGAGCCCCGCACGCGTCAACACACCATCCAGACGCTGCGCAAGGGCCGCGGTCGCCGGCACCATCGGCAATCGATGTTCGTTGTCGTGGAGCAGCCCCATGCGTTTGGCCATGTACTTGATCGGAATCGGATTGGTGTCGAAGAACACTGCCCGGTTGAGTTCGAACAGCGATGCGTGCAGCCGCTGTGCCGTTGCCAGATCGCCACGCGTCACGGCGTTGTAGAGCTGCGCAACGGGCGCGGGCGCGATGTTTCCCACAGCATTCATCAGCCCTTGCGCGCCCACGGCGAGCATCGGCAGCGACAACTCCTCGAGGCCCACGAACACCCGAAACTGCGGCCCGAATCGAGCCAGGCATTCAGTGACGAATCCCAAGTCGTTCACGGCATGTTTCATGCCGACGAAGTTGTCGGCGCGTTCGGCGATTTGTTCAAACGACGACAGTTCCATGGACACCGCGGTTCGGCCAGGAATGTGATACACCATCACCGGCTGTTGCACGCGGTCGGCCAGGGCGCAGTAGTACTCGACGAGTCCACGCTGGGGCGGACGAATGTAGTAGGGTGTGACGATCAGTAAGGCATCGGCGCCTGCTTTGGCGGCGTGATCGGTGAGCGCCACCGTCTCTTCATACGATTGCGAGCCGGTGGCGGCGACAATCTGGGTGCGGCCACGGCCGACCTCCAGCGCGACATCCACCAGCGCGTTGCGTTCTGCGACGGTCAGCGTGCTGGGTTCTGCGCTCGTACCGTTGACCAGAATGCCGTGCCCACCTGCGTCGATGTGTCGCTCGATGAGCGCGATGTAGGTTTCGCGGTCGACTTTGCCGTCGCGAAACGGCGTGATGAGCGGAGTGATCGACCCGGTAAGCTGCTCGGCACCGAGTTGCATCATGTCGCGGACTCTGCGCGATTGGTGGCAAATCCCGTGGTCGCACCAAGCAACGCCGCGGGCTGCTTCAGGCTTTCCTGCCACAACAGCGATTCCATGGCGATGTTGAGCGGCTGATCCTGAATGGTCAGCTCGTACACTGGTTCATCGAGCGAGGCATGGTTGTGAATTGCCCAACCGGGCGCCGACACCATCAGATCGCCGGCCTGCCAGTGATAACGCGTGCCATCGACGACGCTGAAGCCTTTGCCGTGGAAGTAGTAGTTGATCGCGCTCGATACATGCCGATGCGGCCGGTCGATGATCTTCGGCGGCCGGATGGTCATGGTGGCGAAGAAGCTTGGAGTCGTGCCGTTGAAGCGGCCGGTCATGGGGTTGTACAGCAGGTACAGGCGCCGGCCGACGTAGCCCTTGCCGAGCGCGGTGAGCTTGTCGAGGTTCTCCTTTACCGCCTTCCAGGACCAATGCAGCGCCTTCGACTCGACCGCCGGCGGATTGATGAGAATTTCGTATGGCATCAGCCACGCGCCGTCCTCGGTGAGTTGGAACGAACCGAACGGGCTGGCATGTGATCCATCTGCCGGTCTGGCTTCGATTGGCGCGAGTGGGGGCGCAGTCGGTGGATTCTCATCGACGATGTGCACGCGCATCAGGCGCAGCAGCGGGGCGTTGGAATAAGTCAGCCGTGCCTGCACATCCTTGCCATCGTTGACGTGCCGATAGGTGACGAACGAGGGGTGGTTCCACACGTCGTACTGACCAAATCCGATGCGTTTGCCGCCGGCGACGGTAAATCCGCTGCCGCGAATACAGAAATTCACTTGAGTGGAGTTGTGCCTGATCGGTGCGGTCTCCTCGCCGGGCTTCAACACGTCGAGCGTCACCTGCACACCCGGGTTCAGGCCCCGACCGAGCGCACAGGCCGATGGATGGACGAACTGGGTCTGGCGCCGACCATTGGCCGGTCGAGGCAAACTCGCGAGGCGTTCGATCTCCGCTGCGATCCGCTCGCTGCTCACGACTACCGGTGCCCAGTCTTTCGCGGGTGTGTCGCTGTCGAGGGCCGTTTCGTTGCAGGCGGCGCCGGTGTTGTCGATGAACTGAACCTGTTGCGTCATCGCGCGCTCCTCACTGCCCGGTGAATCCGTCATCGAATATCGAAGGCACGGGTGGGTCGAGTTCGAGACTCGCCACCATCATCGCATGGGTCACATAGCGGCCGATGACCATCAGAATCGCAATTGCGTGTTCCACTCCGAGTTCCAGCGCGAGTGCTTCGAGGTCAGCGCGCATGCCGCGCCCGCCCGATTCGACTACGTCGAGCGTGAAACGCTGAATTCTGGAATCCTCTGCGCTCATGAGCGATGCGTTTTCTGGATCGAGCCGCTCCACGTCGGCCACCCATTCCCGACCAAGACCGAGCCGAACACTGAGGCGTTCGTGCTGATTGCGCTCGTAGTCATTGCCTTGCGCGGTGGCAACGGTCAGCGCGATGGTCTCGATGGTCCGTTTGTCGAGCCCGGATTTCGCGGACTCAGTGAACGTGATGAAGCCAAGCAGCGCGTCCGGCTGATGACCCATGCACTTGAAGAACTCGCCGAGGTATTGCAGCCGCTGAACGCGTGGTCTGAGCGCTGCCGCGAGTGCCGGTTTCATGTCGTCGAGTTCCAGACGCGGGATGGCTTGGCTCATGCGGTATGACTTGATCCGGAGTGCATTGAATTGTATAGATAGGCTCCTATCTATCGCAACCCGGCGACACGGCTACGATGTTCTACGATCCGCGGACCGGAGTGGTTGCGCCGCTGAAACACAACCCGATCAATGTGTTGGTGGCACCGCGTCCGATCGGATGGATCTCGACGGTGTCGGGATCTGGAGGCGTCAACCTTGCACCATTTTCGTACTTCAATGCGGTGTCGTCAGACCCGGCCATGGTGATGTTTGCACCGAATGCCAAGGCCGGCGGTGATCGAAAGGACACATATGCCAATATCCTCGAAGTTCCGCAGTTCGTTGCCAGCATCGTCAGCTCACATCTGGGATTGGCCATGAACCAGACCTCTGCCGAGGTGGACCGGGACGTCGATGAGTTCGAATTTGCGCATGTTGCTCGGGCCGCATCGGTCAACGTCCGGCCGCCGCGTGTGGCTGCTGCGCGTGCCGCACTGGAGTGCGAGGTGCACCAGATCATCGAGCTACCCAAGGGTGCGTCCGGTCGCGGGGCCTATGTCGTGATCGGCCTCGTCGTCGGCATTTACATCGACGATGCGTGCATCAGGCACGGCGCCGTCGACCAGCTTTCACTCGCGCAAGTCGCCCGGCTCGGGCGCAATGACTACACGATTGTTTCCGAACTGTTCGAGATGCCGCGACCATGACAGATACCACCGCACCGCTGCTCGACTGGCCGCAGGGTGATGTCACGCGCATTCCGTTCGCGCTCTATACCAATGCGCAGATTTTCGCGCGCGAAATGGAACGCATTTTCTGTGGTAAGAGTTGGGCCTACGTCGGGCTCGAATCCGAGTTGCCGCGACCTGGCGACTTCAAGTCGACGATGATTGGCACGCGCCCGATTGTGATTGCGCGCGATGAGCAGGGCGCAATACATGCATTTCCCAACCGGTGCGCGCATCGCGGGGTCAAATTCTGTCGGCAGGAATACGGCAACACCCGCCACTTCGTCTGCCCCTACCACCAATGGTCGTACGACCTGGCTGGACGACTGCGCGGTGTGCCGTTCATCAAGGGCGTGAAGGGCCAGGGCGGCATGCCCGAAGACTTCGATCGCGACGAACATCGGTTGCCGCCGCTCGCGGTCACGACACGCAACGGCGTGATCTTTGCGTCGTTCGTCGATGACATGCCGAGTCTCGAGTCGTATCTTGGGGACTCGAACCTCGCATACTTCGATCGCGTCTTCGATGGCCGCGAACTCGTGGTACTCGGCTATTCACGCCAGCTCATTCCCGGCAACTGGAAGCTGATGTTCGAGAACATCAAGGATCCCTACCACGCATCGCTCCTGCATGTGTTTTTGGTGACGTTTGGATTGTTCCGCGCCGACAATCCGTCGGCCGTCAAGATGGACGAATCTGGCGCCCACGCACTGCTGATTTCCAGAAAGGGGGAACAGAAACAGTCCGAGGCCACGCGCGACATCAAGAACCTGCGCGAGGACTACGTGCTCGAAGATGCGCGCCTGCTCGATCCGGTGAAGGAGTTTTCGGGTGATGCCACCGTCGTCATGCAGACGGTGTGGCCAAATCTGATCGTTCAGCAGCAGTCCAACACACTCGCGCTCCGGCAGATCCGGCCCCGCTCGGCCGGCGAGTTCGAGTTGCATTGGACGTTCTTCGGCTACGCGAGCGACGATGCAGCGATGACGACGCGCCGGCTGCGGCAAGCGAACCTCATGAGCGCCGCGGGCCTCGTGTCCGCAGACGACAGCGAGATCATCAAGTTGACCCAGGACGGTGTTGCGCGCTACGACAATGAATCAGCCGTGCTGCTGATGGGTGGGCGTGAACTGGCAGATACCGACCACATGATCACCGAGGCCGCGATCCGCGCCTTCTACGGTCACTACCGCCGGGTCATGCAGCTGTGAAGGGACGCCTGACGGCCGACCTGCGGGCCGAACTCGAAGACATCTATGCGGAATACGCCGAGCGTCTGGACGACGGGCCGCTCGCATCCTGGCCGGAGTTGTTCAGCGAGACCTGCGAATACCTCGTGATCCCGCGCGACAATCACGAGCGGGGGCTGCCGATCGCGATCATGCGCTGCGAAAGCCGCGGCATGTTGAAGGACCGTGTGCGCGCGGTTGCGGAAACGATCATGCATGAGCCGCGCTATCTGCGGCACCACATCACCAATCTGCGTGGCGGCGAGCGCGAGGACGGGACGATCGAGGTTCGCGCCAACTTCTCGGTCATCGAAGTGCTGCCGGACGAACTGCCACGCGTGCTGATGGTCGGGTGCTATCTGGACCTGCTCGAGCGGCGCGCCGATGGTCGGCTCGAGTT
>JBGSQB010000064.1:0-4990 GCA_041738285.1 Pseudomonadales bacterium
GCCATCCAGCAGGCGGGCCACGAATTTGAGGCGTTCGTCCATACGGTCACACTCCTTCCATGGCATTTGGGGTCCCCCCAAATGCCTGATGTGTAACCTATGTCTCCGGTATCGAGTGTTACCCCTGTATCGGGTAGCCCAAGCATTAGGGGCAACCCGGAAACTAGCCTCTCGGTTGCCCCCAACATGCGGCTCACCCTCAACGCCATCAAACAAGCGAAACCTGGTAGGCGAACCACTCGCCTGTTCGACGGTGGTGGATTCTATCTTGACGTCGCACCCAGCGGTGGTAAGTGGTGGCGGTTGAAGTACCGCTATGCGGGTAAAGAGAAGCGCTTGTCCCTCGGCGTGTTCCCTGAGGTCAATCTGCGGTTGGCGCGCGATCGGCGAGAAGATGCGCGCCGGCTGCTGGCCGCCAATGGGGTTGATCCGAGTGAACACCGAAGAGACGCCAAGGCAGCAGCAGCGGGCGGTGACGGAGACACGATTGAAGTTGAGGACCATTCGCATTCGAGCCAGTGGCAACGGATCGCTCACCGCAAACGGGATCGAAGCCGTCATCGTGTATAGCGGACGTCGTCCGCAATCGACGTGCCACCTTTCCGTCGCGCTGGGAGTTCACGCATCTCGGCCTGGATCTCCCGCCGCACACTCATCGAGCCGCGAACACGTGCCAAGTGCCCCCCGATCGATTTGTTGATGGCCATCGCGGACGCACGACGGCACTATGACGAACGGTCGGACCCCTCGGCCGGTGCCGTATTCTGTGCACTTCGCCACGCCAAGCGATCGAGCGCGGTCTTCAGCCGCGGCGCCGCGAAGTCGATGAACGCGCGGGTCTTCGGTGCGACCAGCCGCGCATGCGTATACACCAGATGTACTGGCTGCGGCGGTAGTGTGAACGCGGCAAGAACCGGTTTGAGGTTACCGGCGCGAATCTGCTCAGCGACCATGTAGGACAGGGCGATGGTGATGCCGTGCCCCATCTGTGCCGCCTGAATGGCGGTGGTTGCGTCATTGACTTCGAGTTTCGGATTGACGGTGACGCTCCCGGTCTTCTTGCCGTTTGCAAATCGCCATTCGCGGCTGGGCATGAGACCCGTGAACGCGATGACGGAGTGCTGTCGCAGATCGATCGGTGATGCGGGCACCCCGCGACTACCGAGGTATTTCGGGCTTGCCACGAGGATCCGATGAACCGCTCCGATTGGCTTTGCGATCAGCGTCGAGTCAGGCAGATGCCCGATGCGGACCGCGACGTCGATGCCTTCTTCGACGAGATTCACTATTCGGTCGAGCAACACAAGGGTAGCCGTCACACGAGCGTGTTGAGCGAGAAAGTCGCAAACGACCGGTGCAAGTGCTGCGCGGCCGAATGTCACGGACGCGGTGATCGCGAGGTGACCCTGCGGTATGGTCGTTTCGCCGACGGCATCCCGCTCGGCAGCTTCGAGATCGGCGAGGATGCGCCGGGCACTCACCAGAAAGCGCTGCCCGACATCGGTGATCGTCAAGCTGCGAGTCGTGCGATTAAAAACACGCGTCCCGAGACGCTGTTCGAGTGCCGAAATAGCGCGCGTTATCGCCGGCGGTGACAACCGCAGTCTGGCACCGGCCTTGGCAAAGCTGCCTGCCTCGGCTGCGGCGATGAAGACCCGCATTTCGTGCAACTGATCCATCGATAATTCCGATTCTCGGAATAAAGAGTTTCTTCCGAGGAGTATTCTTTCCCAACCCATTATGAGCCAGATTGGTCGGCAGCGGTGCATCGGGCGCCGCACCCTTAAAAACTCGAGGAGAAAGTCTCATGGCCCGTGTTGCCATCATCGATCCCAAGTCGGCCGCTGGAGAGACCAAAGCACTTCTGGACGCCGTCCAGGATGGGCTTGGTATGGTTCCTAACTTCATTCGTGTGCTGGCGAACTCGCCGGCCGCCCTGAGCGCCTTTCTCGGCATCCATGGCATCGCCGGGGCGGGTGCGCTCGACCCCAAAACGCGCGAACGCATTGCGCTTGCGGTCGCCGAGCAGAATGCCTGCCAGTACTGTGTGTCCGCGCACACTGCGATCGGACGCAAGGTCGGTCTCGACAATCAGGAAATGCTTGCCAACCGCATGGGCCTGTCCGCGGACCCCAAAGCGGAAGCCGCACTGACGTTCGCGCACGCGCTCGTTGAGCACACCGGCCAAGTGAGCCAGGCCGAGTTCGACGCGGTCCGCGCGGCCGGTCACTCGGATGCGGAGATCATCGAGATCATCACGCACGTAGCGATGAACACATTCACCAACCTGCTCGGCAAGGCGACCCAGGTCGCGATCGACTTTCCAAAGATCGATCTGAGCAAGGTTGCCTGACGCATCGGGGGGCGAGAGGCGCGGGAGTGACCGCGCCTCACCGCACCAGCGCACGCTGAGGAATGGACGCAACGAGCGGAGTACGAGATGCCACATCGTTTCGCGGAGATCGCCTTCACGCCAACCGTGAAGAAGATGCAGGAACAACTGGGAAGTCGTTCCGCCTATGCGCGCATGGAGAGTTCATCCGAGGTTGTGAACCATCGACTTACGGCCAGTGAGGCGGGCTTCATCGCGGCACGGAACTCGCTCTACATGGCTACCGTGGGGGAGACCGGCTGGCCCTATATTCAACACCGTGGCGGGCCGATCGGCTTCGTGCGCGTGCTCGACGAATCAACGATCGGGTTCGCCGATTTTCGCGGCAATCGCCAGTATGTCACCGTTGGAAATCTCGCGACCGACGATCGCGTGTCGATGTTCTTCATGGATTATGCGAGCAAGACTCGTCTGAAACTGTTCGGCCATGCCCGCATCGTTGGCTTGGAAGACGAGGCCATGCTGACGCGGCTCGAAGTGCCCGACTACCACGCACGGATCGAGCGAGGCATTGTCATCACCGTCGAGGGCTTCGACTGGAACTGCCGGCAACACATCACCGAACGTTACACCCTCGACGAAGTGCACGCGGTGACGGAGCCGCTCACCACCCGGATCGCGGAGCTCGAAGCGCAGCTGGCGCGGATCCCGAGTCAAGAATCGCATTGAGCGAAGTGACCGGCCATGTATTCCTGCGCGGACCAGACTAGCCAGCGCCGCACGACAGCCGCGTGATGTTGGTGCTGAAACCCAGAGCCGCGAGCTTCAAACCCTCGACTGTCGTGAGGTAGGGAAACAGCGTCTCGGCGAGCGCGCCGGGCGTCATACGATGCTTGATCGCCAGAGCCAGCTTCTGGATTACCTCGGCGCCTTCTGGCGCCAGGATCTGTCCGCCGAGCAGCAGATCCGACCGCGCGTCGGCGACCAGCTTAATCAGGCCGCGCGTATCCTGCGCAGCGGGGGGCGCGGTACGAGGTCGAGGTTGACGATCGACGTTTTGACCTCGTGCCCCGCGGCCGGCCGCCTCGGCCAGGCCCACGCCAGCAACCTACGGATCCGTGAACACCACCCAGGGCATGGCGTGGTTATCATAGATCGATTCGTCACCGTTCAGGGCATTGCGCGCGGCGACCTTGGCTCCGTGGGCGGCCACTTAGACGAAGGTATCGCGGTTCGTCACGTCGCGGGTGGCGCACACACCGGGCCGTGACGTATTCCTTCACTTGGGTATAGCCGCCGACATAGCCGGCAGCGCGAATCTCATCGAACAGCCGCATCGCGGTCAGCTTCGGAGACTCGTTCAAACGCACTGTGATCAGTTCATAAAACGGATCGAACTGCCGGGCGACACGCAGTGGTCCATACCGTACCGCCTCGTCATCCAACTCCCGGTTCAGTTGGTCGGTCTCGATCGAGTGATAGATCGTGCGCCGACTCACGCCCAGCCGTTTGGGCAACGCCGACTTACGCAGCCCTTGCTCCAAACAGTGTCGCAACAACACCCCTTGCTCCCTTGCGCACACCGGCGCCTCCACCGTCTCCCACGGAGGCACCAACTTGCCGGAGTGTGCAATTTTCGTCCGCCAGATCTGTGCAATTTACGACCGCCGCCGACGGCTGCATGTGAATCTTTAGCTGCCTCGGGGCTCTAATGGCGGGCTGGGGGGGGGGGTCCGCGGTTCGACTTACGATGCCCGACGTTGGGCGTGTGCGCTGACTCCCCTCCAAAAATGACAAGATGCGTAGGAGGAGAGCCGACCATGCGTTCCGATTGGAATGACGAGGGAGCGTTGGTCGCAGCGCTGAAGTCGCATCAGAACGATGCCTTTGAATTCGCCATGCGAAGATTTGGCAAGAACATGCTCGCAACTGCGCGCGCGATCACGGGTCCCACGCCTGCGGAGGACGTCGTTCAGGACGCGTGGGTGACGGTGTTCGAGCGGATTGGTTCTTTCGAACAACGATCCTCGCTCAAGACGTGGCTACAGCGCATCGTTGCCAACCGAGCGATTTCCTATCTGCGCTCCCGCTCACGCGAGGTGGCGCTCACGCCCACCGATGAGATGCCGAATCAATTTGACTGGTTCGACTCAAATGGCTCCTGGCGCGTCGGACCGCCGCAATGGGGTGCCGACCGGCCGGAGTCGCTGCTCGAAGCCGACGAGCTGCAAGCATGCCTGGAAAAACACCTACAATTGCTGCCGGAGAATCAGAGGGTCGTGCTGGTTCTAAAGGACATGCAAGGGATGTCGTTCCAAGAGATCGAGTGTGAACTCGGCGTAACATCGTCGAACGTTCGCGTATTGTTGCATCGCGCGCGGTTACGGCTTATGAAGATGGTCGATCACTTCCAGGAGACCGGTCGATGTTGAGCTGTGAAGAGGTGGTCGCGTTGTCGAGTCGTTTGACGGACGGCGAGCTCACTCGACGCGAACGCATGGGCCTCTACCTGCACACCGCGATGTGCAACCGTTGCAGGCGATTCATCGGTAACTTTCGCGCGATGGTCGCGAGGTTGAAGAACGAGAGTCTGCTCGAGTCCATGGGTGCGGACCCATCACAGGAATCGGTCGAAAAGACGCTGGCAGCGCTGAACGC
>JBGSQB010000069.1:0-5878 GCA_041738285.1 Pseudomonadales bacterium
GCGCGCGAACTCGAGATCGAGCGTCTCAAGGACGTCAACGCGCCGCCAACCTGATACTTGCGAGAACGCGCACGCGCGCGGCGACTGAAGGCGCACGATCGTCCCGGCTGTGCGCTGCTTAATCCCTCTCCTCGACGTTACTAGGCTGCTGTGGTCGCACCTGCGACCAAACAACTACCTTGAGGAGCGTTTCATGCACACATTGAGGAAACTCACTATCGCGGCTTTGCTTGCGTTGCCGCTCGTCGTGACCGCGGCGGAACCTTCGCAGCCGCGGCCGTCACTGCCGACATCCGTGAACATCAACACCGCCGACGCGCCGACGCTCGCGGAAATGCTGGTCGGTGTTGGCGATTCGCGTGCCCGCGCGATCGTCGACTATCGCGATGCCAACGGGCCGTTCACGTCCGCTGATCAGCTGGTGCAGGTGAAGGGAATCGGCGAGGCTGTGGTGGACAAGAACCGCGATCGTATTCGCGTGAAGTAGTCGTGTTGGCGACGCCTTCCCAGGCGTCGCCACTCTCCGCGGTCTGAACGGCGAGTGCAACCAGTGTGCATGCATCGGTGCAGCCGTCGCACTACACTAGTCACACACGCGCTCAACGGCGGATCGAGTCCCGGTGGATGAACCACAGATTTGCACCATCACCCGTGCCCCGGGAATTGCCAAAGTTACTGTCGTCGTCGATGAGTCGGTGATGACCTTTTGAGCCTGGCAGTAACTGGCGCCGGCGGATTCGTTGGCCGTTATCTTGCCAACCACCTTACAACGGGTGGCGAACGTATCATCCGCTTCGCGCATCGTAGCGCGCCGGGCCACGTTGCGGTCGACCATGCGATCGATTCGGTCGAGCGGCAGGCCGCGATGCTGCGCAATGTCGATGTGGTGTTCCATCTTGCGGCGCGCGCGCACCGACATGCGAGTGCCGGATCAAAGGCACTTCACATGCGCGACAACTTCGAGGCCACCAGGCGGCTCTTCGAAGCTGCGGTGCGCGCCGAGGTTTCCAAGTTCGTGTTCGTCAGCACGATTCGCGTACTCGGAGAAACGAGTGATCGACCGTTCGCGGCGACGGATCCGCTGCGGCCGAGCGATGCGTACAGTGAATCCAAGGCGCAAGCTGAAGAATGGCTCGCGCAGCAGCAGGGCAGGGGAATCGCCATTGTGATCGTGCGCCCACCATTGGTCTACGGCCCGGGTGTCGGTGCAAACTTTCTGCGACTCATGAATGCCGTTGGCAGGGGTTGGCCGCTGCCGCTCGCCGGTGCCACGGCGCCGCGTAGTCAGATCGCGCGTACCAATCTGGTCGATCTGTTGGCATTGAGCGCGCGGGCACGCGCGAGCGACTTTTCGATCCTGCACTGTCGCGACGATCGTGACTACTCGGTACGGGCGTTGATCGAAGTGCTGGCCGAACTGATGAACCGTCGTGCGCGGCTCTTCAACCTGCCCACGACGGCGCTGGACGTGTTCGGTAGGCTTGCCGGAATTGAAAGCGTCGCGACGCGACTGTTCGCTGCGGCGCAATGCGACGATAGCGCGACACGAGTTACTGTTGGCTGGCATCCGCGGCTGACCAGTCGCGATGCACTGAGTGAAACTGTGGCCTGGTGGCGGACGCTTTGAACGTTGTGGCTGCATTTGCCGCGGGCGTTGCGCTGACGTGGGCCATCATCGCGCTGGCAACGCGCACTCGCCTCGTGGCCATTCCCGATGCGCGCAGCTCGCACTCGCAGCCAACGCCAACGAGCGGTGGCATCGCCATCGTCGTTCCGGCGCTGATTTGGGCCGCATGGTCTATGCACAGCGTGCCGATCGCGGCGCCCGTACTGTACGGTGGTGTCGTCATCGCGCTGCTGGGGCTTGCTGATGACATCAAGGACCTGTCCGCTGGCGTGCGTCTGCCGGTGCACTTCATTGTGGCTGCGCTTGCGGTCTGGATGGTCTCGATCGTTGCATTGCCGATTGCGGACGTCTCGATCACGGCCGGCTGGCCACTTTGGATCGGTTGTGTGTTCGGTCTCGTGTGGTTGCTCAATCTCTACAACTTCATGGACGGAATCGACGGGATCGCGGCGATGCAGTGCGTCGCTTACGGTGCAGGCGTCGTGGTGCTGGCGGACCCAGGGGATGCGACGGTCGGGCTGGTATTGGTGCTTGCATCGGCCGCGCTCGGTTTTCTGGTATTCAACTGGGCACCGGCGCGGATATTCATGGGTGACGTCGGCAGCGGGTTTCTCGGGCTGGTACTGGGTTTGGTGGCGATCGACCTGGCCGCGCGCGGGGTCGTATCGCTCATCGCCTCCCTGATTCTGCTGACTTCGTTTTGGTTTGACGCTTCCTACACGCTGTGTGCCAGAATCTTGACCGGACAACAGTTCGCGGCACCGCATCGAACTCACGCGTATCAGAAAATCGCGCGGCGCCTCGGTCATGGATGGACGACGACTATCAACGCACTAGTGACATTCGCTTGGCTGGCGCCACTCGCCTGGTGTGCGATGCAATGGCCCTCGCTTTCACCCGCGGCCCTGCTTGCGGCCATGGTGCCTTACGCGGCTGTTTGCATTGGTGAACGCGCCGGTTTGCCGGAAGTAGCCGACCGATGACGCTGTCCCAACCCCGCATCAATGACCTGCTGAGCAGTCTGTCGAGGCGACAGAGGCAGTCGATCGCGGTGGTCAGCGACTTCGTGATGATGCCCCTGGCGCTGTGGACGGCACTGGCCTTGCGTCTGGGGCAACTCACCCCGGAAGTAGCCGCATTCTGGCCGGCATTTGCGACAGCTGCGTTCGTGTCCATCCCCGTTTTCATGCGACTCGGCTTGTATCGGCAGGTCGTGCGCTACATGGGTGATCACGCGATGCTGGCCGTCGTCAAGGGTGCAACGATCACGGCCGTCGCCGTCAGTGTGGTCGCGTACATGGCGCCGCTGAAGGGATTTCCGCGTTCGGTGCCGGTGATATTCTGGTTGATCGCCCTCGGCTACATCGGCGGCACCCGATTTGCGGTGCGCGGATACATCGGTTGGCTCGCCCAGCGCCGCGGCTCACGGCGGGCCGTGATCATCTACGGCGCCGGTTCCCATGGTGTCGAGCTTGCCCGGACCATCGCACTGCAGGGCGATTGGGTCACGGTCGCCTTCGTAGACGACGACCCGGCCAAGCGCGGCCGTTCGATCGATCGGGTGGCTGTGCACCCGCCCGGTGAACTGGCTCGGCTGTTCGATGAGACCGGCGCGAAGGATGTGCTGATCGCGATTCCTTCCACTGCTGCCGCGCAGCGCAAGCAGGCCATCGAACTGCTCGAGCCGTTTCCTGCTCATGTGCGTCTCATCCCGGATCTGTTCGATCTCGGGAGTGGACAGAGTGTCGCCAACGTTCGCGACGTGCGAGTCGAAGATCTGCTCGGCCGTGATGCGGTCGAACCGTTGCCCCATCTATTGACACTCTCGGTGCGTGGACAGTGCGTGCTGGTCACCGGCGCGGGCGGGTCGATTGGCTCGGAGTTGTGCAGGCAGGTGATTCGCGGTGCGCCGCGAATGTTGCTGTTGCTCGATCAAAACGAGTTCGGTTTGTTTCAGATCCATCGGGAACTGCGGCGAATCGTCGAAACCGCTTCGCTCGAAGTACCCACGGTCGCGGTGCTTGGCTCGGTCGCCGACGGAGCTTTGCTGCGGCAGACGATGAACGGCTACCGGGTGGACACCGTGTACCACGCGGCGGCCTACAAGCACGTGACGCTGGTGGAACGAAACGTCATCGCCGGGCTGAAGAACAACACGTTCGGTACGCTTTATGCGGCCGAGGCTGCCGTCGAGGCGGGGGTCAAACGATTCATTCTGGTCTCGACCGACAAAGCGGTGCGCACGACCAATGTCATGGGAGCATCGAAGCGCCTGGCGGAAATGACGTTGCAGGCGATGCAGGTCGATTCACCCGGTACGATCTTCTCGATCGTGAGATTTGGCAACGTGCTCGGTTCGTCGGGTTCGGTGGTGCCCTTGTTTCTGGAACAAATCGAGTCGGGTGGCCCCGTGACGGTGACTCACGCCGACGCGACCCGCTACTTCATGACCATTCCCGAAGCGGCTCAACTCGTCGTGCAGGCAGGCTCCATGGCGGAAGGAGGAGACGTGTTCCTGCTCGACATGGGTGCGCCTGTCCGCATCCTCGACCTGGCACGGCGCATGATCCGTTTGAAGGGCTTCACAGTGCGCGACGCGGAAAACCCACACGGCGATATCGAGATACAGATCAGTGGGCTGCAGGCCGGCGAAAAAGTACACGAACAACTGCTGATCGCGGATGCGACTTCAGGCACGCAGCATCGCAAGATCATGCGTGCGGAGGAGAAATTCGTGCCTTGGGCGGAGTTGCGCCGTGCGCTGAATACGTTGGAGTACGCCTGCGAATCTTCCGACTACCAGGCGATCAAGACGTTCATCGAGCATCTGGTCGAAGGCGCGAGCCTCGAAGATGAACTGGTCGACCTGACTCGTCAGCGCGGATTCGATGTCGTGGCGCTTACCAAGGGCGTGGGCAAGCCTCAACGATAGGCGGCGATTTGGGCACCGACATGCTCGAGGGCCCGCGCGGCCTCCGAGCCGTTCACTGCGTCGGTGTGCACGACGCCGCACGGGTATCCTATGCAGGTGCGCGATGCCGATGACAGCACGGGCAGTTGCGGGGCATTGAATGCGCTTGGTGTTGCCATCACGGTGGTGAAGACGCCATCAACCCCGTATCCCGCGCCGTGAGGATAGCTGCCGCCGGCAGGATTTTCCCGTCGTGAGTGCACGAGGCCCATGTTGTGCCCGAGTTCGTGCAACAGCACGTAGTCGGAGCAGTTGAGGCTCACGACAGAATAGGCATAGTCCGCTTCGCTGGGATTGGCGAAGTTGCCCATGGTGTTCTGACCGCCAACCCATGCGAATCCACAGTAGCCGTCGTTGGCGTATGGTCGAAAGAGCACGGTCATGTCAGCGCCGGTCGCGTTGCGAAGCGCGGCGATGGGCGCGAGTGATTCGTGGCTACCAAACGTCAAGTCATCGAGAGCATCGGTAGCGCCGATTCCATCCGGATACGCGGCGCGGGCGACGTGGGTGAGCCGAAGCTCGATCCGCGTGCCCGCACTCGAGAGTATGTCGTTGCTGACATTGACGAGATGCCTCACCCGCCCGGCGGGGTCTGCATACAGGGCATCCGCGCCGTGTGCGATGACTGCGAGCACATCGATCACGGCGGTGGGTGGAGGCTGTGGCGCGGTCGGAGCCTCACCCGTGCCGCCGCCGCCCGTCGGGGTTGGTGCGCCGGTCGATGTCGAACCCCCGCCGCCACCACCGCATGCGGTGATGGTGAGGAACGCGGCCAGCAGTGCGAGCCGAATCGGGTTGGGCAATGACCGAGGCGCGTCAGAGCCGTGCCGGGCGATAATCTGCGACATGCAGGTTCCTCAGATCGAGTTCGGTATGACGGATCAGGTGGGTGCCGTGGCTATCGCCTGTCAACGCATAGACGCCGTCCGGCGTCGCCACCGTTGCGAAGAACTGGCGCGATGTAAGCGTCACCGACGAGGGCAACCCCGCGTGGGAAAGGCGTAGGTGCTTGTCGTTGCCCTCGATTTGAACGGCATCGACGCGCAACACCACGTCACCACCGTTGGGATTCGGCAGTGTCAGCGTCGCGCCGGCCGTCAGGGCATCGAATTGAGCCGCAACCAGCGGAAACGGTTCAGCGATAACGTCTGTCTCGGGGGATTCGCGCCAATGCTCGCTTGGTGCGGGCGCTGCGGTTGTTACGCGATCGTCGACGGCCGGCGACCGGGGCGCAGGCCGTGCCGTTGCTGCACCCGCTCGAACCGTGCCTACCTGGCCGA
>JBGSQB010000070.1:0-19476 GCA_041738285.1 Pseudomonadales bacterium
CTCCCGTAGGGCACGACCTGGCAGGGCGATGGCTGCGTTGCACGCCTTGCCAATATGCTTGATATGGGCTGCGGCGCGCGCCTTGCCATAGCCCTGCCAGGTCGCGCTGAAAGCGCCATTGATTGCGGCGCACTACACTAGATGTCTATGCGAACGCGTTCCGTCATTGGCGGCGTGTTCGCCATCGCGTTGCTGGGTCTTGGACTGGCCGCGATGTATCCCGTGGTGACACCACGCGCCGATGCATCTGCGGTGCAATCGCGCAATTGGGCGTGTGATGCACGGTTTGGTGCGGATGTCGCTCGCTATGTGGCGCCCCGTGCCGGCATCGATGCTTTCGTGCTGATGCGAGGTGTTGATCTCGTCCACAGCCAAGGCTTGGTTGATCTGCCGATCGATACGTACGCAGTCAGCGGCAGCATTCTCAGCCTGCTGTATGGCGTCGCCCAAGCTCAAGGACTCGTGGACGTGCGATCGACCCTGCGGCACCTACACATCGACGATGCGATGTTGCCGCTCACCACTGCGCAGCGCAAAACCCGCGTGCGCGACCTGCTGCAGTCACGATCCGGCATCGGAGACACCACCTGGAATGTCGACGTGCTGGGCACGATCCTCGAACGGGCGACGGGTCGAGGAATTGGCAATCTGATCGATGAATGGCTGGCGAAACCTACCGGTATGCAGGACTTTCTCCCCGAGCATGTGATCTATCGGGACGCGGATCTGTCCGAGCATCGACACTTCACCGTCTTCATGTCGGCGCGGGACCTGGCGCGACTGGGCGCGCTGTTCTTGAGCGATGGTCGCTGGGGAGATACGCAAGTCGTGCCCAGCGCGTGGCTCGATGAAAGCACGACCCGATATTCGGATGTCGAGGCTGGTCTGTACGAGGGTTACGGGTATCAGTGGTGGCTCGATGAAGACTTCGACACCGTTTGGGCCGACGGTTGGGCGGGGCAGTATCTGCTGGTCGACCGCGCCAACGAGTTGGTGATGGTGAGCCGCAACGATACCGGGCGTCGTCTGGGGGAAATCCTCTACTTCCGGCGGTTCGGCATGCTGGGAACTTCGACTGACCTCCAGGTCCTGTACGAGCGCGCGCTGGCCGCGCTCGCGGACGCCTGTTGACTCAGCCGCGTGGCTTGAACTCCGCAAGAATCCCGGGCGCGGACTCGAAAATCCGGCCGGCGGCAATCTCTTCGAGCAGCACGGCAAGGATGCCTTCGAGGTGGGCCACGTGACGCTCGAGCGCGAGCACGTGGGTCTTCAGTTCTTCGATATCGGTCATGGCAAGGGTCCGCTGCTCTGGGGTCTGCATTGTGCCCGAATGGGCTCGACCTGTGCGCACGCGTCGGCGCGAGTAAGATGGGCGAACGATCACAGATGAGGGAGTGCAGCGTGGAACAGGCGATGCGGCAACCGATCAGCTATGTCGAGGGCCTCGCTCGATACTACGGTGCGATGGGGCACCCACCGTATCAGTGGACGGTGAACGAAACCGCGCCGTGGCATGCGCATACGAAATCGCTGCGCCAGTCGCGGGTGACGATGCTCACTTCGGGCGGAATCTCGATGTGCTCGATGCCGGGCTTTGAACCGATGGCACGCAACGATCATCGGCTCGACGCAATTCCCTCGGACACGTCCTCGTCCGACTTCCAGATTCACGATGCCTACTACAACCACGCTGACGCGGACGTCGACATCAATTGTCAATTTCCGATCGATCGGTTGCGCGAACTCGTGGCAGCAGGCGAGATCGGCGCGTTGGCGCCGCGGTTCTGGAGCGGCTTCATGGGGCGCATCTACAACCGCTCGAAAGTGATCGAGGAGTCGGCCCCGGCGTTCGTCGCCGAACTCATCAAGGACGAAGTCGACCTGCTCATTGCGGTCCCGGCCTGACCCCTCGATCACCAGACCGTGGGTCTGGTATGTCGGGTCGCAGAAGCCGCAGGCGTCACGACGGTGTGCATTTCCACCGGCCGCGATCTCACCGAGCAGGTCAAGCCGCCGCGCAGCCTGTTCGTCAACTTCCCGATGGGCAATGCGTTTGGCAAGCCGTTCGACACGGCGATGCAGATGAACGTATTGCGATCGGCGCTCGCGCTCGTCGAGTCCGGCTCGGTGCCTGGAATGCTGGTCGACGCGCCCATGCGTTGGCCGGAGCCGTTCGAGTTCGCGCCGGGATCGTCAAACATGTGAGGCAGGCAGGAATGGACCGCAATTGAAGGACAGTGACCTGACTTCGCGCCTGTCGCGACTGATGGATCTCGGGATCGACTATCTCAGTCAGCCCGCGACCCTCTATCAGCTCGGCATTCTCGGCGTGCTGTTTCTCGGTGCATGGGTTCTGTCGAATCGTGTAGAACCGGAGTTCGAAGCGCGCGCGCGCAACATCAAAGGCGATCCAAGTCTGTTGCGCGTCGTGATTGCGCTGCTGCGGCGCCTCGAGTGGGTTTTCTTTGTGACCTTCGCCGGTATCGCCGTGTTGCTGATGCGGGGGCTACAGTGGCCCGAGTCGAGCCAGTTGGTGTGGACGGCCATGGTGCTGGCATTGGCATGGCTCGTCATCGCGGTGCTGTCGCGCACGATTCACAGCCGCGCCATGGCGAGACTCATCGCCGTGCTGGGATGGGGCTACGTTGCGCTCGTCATTCTCGGCGTCACCGCCGAAGCGGCCGCGCTGCTCGACGACGTCGGCTTCGCTGTTGGCAAGTTCCGCTTGTCGCTCCTGCTACTTCTGAAGGCTGTGGTCTTCCTCGGCATTCTGCTGTGGCTCGCCGTTACCTTCGGCAATTTCCTCGACAACCGCATTCAGCGCTCCGAAGAGCTCACGCCGTCGTTGCGGGTCCTCGTCGGCAAGATTCTGAAGATAAGCCTCATTGTGGTCGCCGCGCTGGTGGCGATCTCCGGCGTCGGCATCGATCTGACGGTGTTTACGGTGTTGTCTGGCGCGATCGGTGTCGGTATCGGCTTCGGCCTGCAGAAAGTCGTCTCCAACTTCATCTCCGGCATCATCATACTGATGGACCGGTCGATCAAACCCGGCGACACCATCACGCTGGGCGATACGTTTGGATGGGTGCGCGAACTGCGCGCACGATTCGTATCGGTCGTCACCCGGGACGGCCGCGAATATCTCATTCCAAACGAAGACTTCATCACCCGCGAAGTGATCAACTGGTCGTTCTCAGACGACTACGTGCGCCTCGAAGTCGAATTCGGTGTCTCCTACGACAGCGATCCCCATGAGGTAACTGCGCTCGCCATTGCTGCGCCACTGACGATTGGTCGTGTGATCGCCAATCGCCAGCCCGTGTGCTGGCTGACGGGATTTGGCGATTCGTCACTGGATTTCGTGCTGCGCTTCTGGATCAGAGATCCGCGTGAAGGACTCGCAAACATTCGCGGCATGGTGCTGCTTGCGCTGTGGGACACGTTCAAGGAGCACGGCATCAAGATCCCGTACCCACATCGCGAATTGATCATGAAGGCGCCGGAGATCGACCTGCGCCGGGAAGGAGATGGTTAGGTGATCCGAGGAGCCAGCCGGTATAGTGGCCAACGCGTCCGCAGGCAGTTGTAGGAGTCATCGGTGTCCGTGATCAGCCGACCCGCGCTGAAGAAGTCGATCCGCGCCTTTCGCGCGCCCTCCGACCTGCGTGCGGTCGCATTGCTTGCGCTGGATCTCGCGCTGTTCGCCGCCGCGATGACCTTCACCGTGATCGCCGAGCATGTCGCGCTCAAACTCTGTGGTGGCGCACTCGTGGGCCTTGCGATCGCGCGCCTCTTCATCATCGGCCACGACGCCTGTCACCAGTGCTTCGTTTCCAACCGCGACTGGAATCGCCGTATCGGCTGGCTTGCGTTCCTGCCATCGCTGACCACCTACAGCTTGTGGGAAGCGGGCCACAATCTCGGCCATCACGTGTATACCAACCTGCGCGGTCGTGACTATGTCTGGACACCGATGTCCAAGGCCGACTTCGATGCGCTGTCGCCCTTTGGACGTGCAATGGAGCGCTTCTACCGGTCTGGATTCGGCTACGGTGCCTACTACCTGGTCGAACTGTGGTGGAAGAAGTTGTTCTTCCCCAGTGCGACCGAGATGCCGGGTCGTCGTCCCGTGCACCGGCGCGATTCGTTCATCGTCGGCATGTTCGCTGCGATGTGGGTCGCGGCTCTTGCAGTGGCCGCACAATTGCTCGGACAGTCGATATTGATCATGATTGTGATGGCATTCATCTGGCCGCTTGCGCTGTGGAGCCTGATCATGGGGGCGGTGATCTACTTCCATCACACGCATCCGGATCTCGCGTGGTACGACGATGCCAACCTGTGGGAGTCCAAACGCGACGGCGTATCGACCACCATGCACATCACGTTCCCCGCGCGACTGGGCTGGATGCTGAACAACATCATGACGCATCCTGTGCACCACCTGGACGTTCGAATCCCGCTGTACCGCGTCGAAGCGGCGCAGAAGGCGCTGGAAGGCGTCACTGTTCTGGAACAACCCTTGACGCTCAAGTACATCATCGACTGCACGCGGCGATGCAAACTCTACGACTACGATGCCCGGCGGTGGATGGATTTCTCGGGCAGGTACACGAGCAGTGCCCACGCCGGCTAGGCCTGCGACAGTCAATGAGTGCCGATAGCGCCAGATTCTGCGACCGCCACGTGGAATTCGAAGGCGGCATCGTTGGCGAGTCGATCACATTCGACTCGGCGAACCCACGCAACTATTTCGATGTGATCAGCAGGCGCAACGCGCTGCCGCCCGCGACGATCGACGGTAAGCTCTTCCTTCCTCGCATCAGCGGCCGCGTTGCCTGTGTAATCCTAGTTCCGGGCAGCCTTGGGGTCGCTCCCTCGCATCTCATGCATGCGCAGCAGCTGACTCAGCGCGGCGTGGCCGCGTTCGTGATCGACCCCTTCGGTGCGCGCGGCGTGTCATCGACGGTCGCCAATCAAACGCAGTATTCCTTTGCGGCCAGCGCGTTCGATGTGCTGGGGGCGGTATCTGCTCTCGCGGCGCGCCCTGACATCGATACACAGCGAATTGGTGCGCAAGGTCATAGTCGCGGTGGTTCGGCCGTGTTGACCGCCGCAACGCGTCCATTCGCAGATGCTGTGCTCGAACGCGGTGCGCGGCGACTGCGTGCCGTGTATGCCGCGTATCCGTGGAGCGGTCATCAGTTCCTCGATTGCGACATCGCATCCACCGTGGTGCGCGCTGTCGTCGGCGATCGCGATGAGTGGTGTCTTGCGCAACAGGTGCAAGGCCATGTGCGCGCCATGCAGCTGATGGGCGGCAATGCCAGCGTGCGCATCTTTGCTGGCGCCCACCACAGCTTCGATCGCGACACGCCGATCGAGCTCGTCGCCGATGCATCGGTTTCTCCCGGGGCGCCGACGGCGTACGTTGCCGACGACGGCGCCTTTGTTCACCCGTTGACGGGTATTGCGGATCCAGATCTCGTCGATCGCGACCTGATGGTGTACGGACTCAAAGCCGGCTATGGCCGCGTGGGCGCACGCATCGGCAGCGCTGCGGGTGACGCGGCCGCGTTTCGGGACGACATGTTGAGTTTCTGGGATGCGCAGCTGGTCTGATGAGACGATGCCGGCCAGGTGAAGCAGACCGTGGAATGGACGATGGCGGAGAAGCCAAGCGCATCAAAAGGCAGCGGATCGCCGATACCCGTTCGCCGACACCAGCCGCTGTGTCGAACTCCCAGCGGTGGAAGGCACACCGGATACGATTGTCGACCACCTTGCCGGCCGCCAGATCCGCGCCGAGGTGCGGGCAGTACGCGAACATCACGGTGGCCATGCCGTCATCGCCGCGGAAGATCACGATGCGGCCGTCGAGAAATGGTGGTCCTACGACCGCGCCCGGAACCACTGCTTGCGACGTGCAGACTGGGAACCAGGACTCGATGAATAGGCCATCCTGTCCCTCTGCGGGGACCGGTTTGCTGAGGGTTGCACCCGTACAGGGTGCCGTTGCGATCTCGCGTGGCTGCCTCACTTGGCCGCCTCCGAGCGTTGCGATCAGTTGCCGCATTACGCACACCTGCCAGGCGAAGATTGCCAGTGGCGATGAGTTCAGTTAGAAGAGCCAGACGCCTGCGCCGCCGCGCGGGCAGGGAGGCATATGCGTTATCCGCTCGAAGGGCTCAAGGTTCTCGACTTTTCGCGCGTGCTTGCGGGCCCCTTCGCGGGTCGCATGTTGTGCGACCTGGGCGCCGATGTGGTCAAGATCGAACCACCGGACGGCGACATTACCCGTCTGTGGGGCAAGCAGATCGCGGGCATCCCGGGTTACTTCCATCAGCAGAATGTCGGCAAGCGCAACATCTGCATCGACCTGCGCGCGCATGGCGCGCGCGAACTCGTTGGTGAACTGGTCGCTCAAGCCGACATCCTGATCGAAAATTATCGCCCGGACGTGATGGGTCGCCTCGGCCTCGGCTACGATGCGCTGAGTCTGATCAATCCTCGACTGATTCAACTGTCGATTTCCGGATTCGGACACAACGGTCCCGAGTCATGGCGACCGGCTTACGCACCCGTTGTGCATGCCGAAGCGGGTCTGATTCATCGCGCCGCAACACGCGGTGAGACGCCGTTCCGCGATCTTCCACTGTCGGTGGCCGATACCAACGCATCGCTTCATGGCCTGGTCGGGTTGCTCGCCGCAGTGATCATGCGTGGGCGGACCGGGCGCGGCCAACACATCGACATTGCGATGATCGATGCGACGGTTACCACCGATGACCAGCTGCACTACGAGATGGAGGACTCGGGCGGCACGGGCCCGTTGCGCAACGAAGTCTGGCAAACGGCGATCGGGCCCATTCTGGTGTCGACCGATGTGCGTCATCTATGGAAGCTCTTGTCCACGAGATGTGGCGTGGCAGAACCTTCCACCCCCAACATGAATCTGGCTGCAAAGATCGCAGCGCGTCATCGGGCGATTGCCGATTACTTCAGCACCTTCGAGAATCGCGATGCGCTGACCGCAGCGATGAATGAGTTGAATCTCGCCTGGGGTGATGTGCGCAATGGGACCACCATTCGCGAGCAACCGACAATCAAGGCGCGTGGTGCGATTGTCGACGTGGATGATCGCAATGGTGGTACTCGTCCGACCACGCAGTCACCGTATCGGTTCTCGGCAGCCCGCAGTGGCGTGCGCGGCGTGACCGCGCGCCGCGGTGAACATAACTCCGAAGTGCTCGCCCAGTGGCTGCAGAAGTCGGCTGCAGAGATTGCCGCGCTGACGGTCGGGGGTGTTCTCCAGGCGGAGCCTGCGCAGTAGCCAAGGGCACCGCTCAGTCAGTCGACTCCAATGCTTCCCAACGCCCGTACAGCGTTGCGAGCGTGGCCTCGGCGCGTGCGAGCGCATCGATACAGGCATCCCGATTATCGCTGGGTCCATCGTAAAATCCGGGTTGTGCCATCTCTGCGTGTAATCGAGCAATCTTCGCTTCGGTGCGTTCGATATCGACCGTGACGCGCTCGAGCTCCTTCGCCTGTTGTTGCACGGCCTTCCGGCTCTGGCGGCGCGCATCATGGTTGATCTTGACCACGGCGTCCGCTGGCTGCGGCTGCGATCCGGGCAACTCGATGCGCGCGAAGTCGTGCCCCGCCTCACGCCAATCTGAATAGCCACCGACGTATTCCGTCGCCACGCCATCACCTTCGAACACGAGGACGCTGGTGACCACATTGTCGAGGAACGTTCGATCGTGGGTGACGAGGAGCACAGTGCCATCGTATTCGAGCAATCGTTCCTCGAGCAGCTCCAAGCTCTGGATGTCCAGATCGTTGGTCGGTTCGTCCAGCACGAGCAGATTCGCCGGCAACGAGAACAGCTTTGCGAGCAACAGCCGATTCTGCTCACCGCCTGACAGTACGCGCACCTTTGAGCGGGCATGCTCCGGCGAGAACATGAAATTGCCGAGGTAGGTTACGACATGAATGTTCTCGCCCTTCACCGACACGTACTCGCGGCCATCCGCAATACTGTCTGCGACGCTCTTGTTGGGATCGAGCTGACCGCGGATCTGGTCGAAGTACGCAACCTGCAATCGCGTGCCCGATGAAATCGTGCCGCCGTCCGGCGCTTCGCCGTCGAGCAACATGCGCAGCAGGGTGCTCTTGCCGCAACCATTCGGCCCGAGTAAGCCGAGCCGGTCGCCGCGACGTATCGTGAGGTCCAGGTTCTCGATCAGCTTCTGACCGCTGTACGATTTGCTGACGCCGCGCAGTTCTTTGACAACGCTTCCGGAGCGGCTGCCGGCGTCAATTGCGACCTTCAGGCTGCCCTGTCTGTTACGCGCGCGTCGTTCCTCGCGCAGCTTGTACAGTGCGCGCAACCGGCCCTGATTGCGGGTGCCGCGCGCCTTGATGCCCTGGCGTAGCCAGGCTTCCTCACGGCTCAGCTTGTCGTCTTCCCGTGCCTCCTGTTTCGACTGCGCTTCGATCTGCAACTCCTTGCGCTCGAGGAACGTGGCGTAGTTGCAGTCCCAGCGATTGAGCCGTCCGAACTCGAGATCGACGATCGATGTCGCGAGTGTGCTCATGAGGCGGCGATCGTGAGAGACGAAGATCAGGGTCCCTGCAAAATCTTGCAGCAGCGCTTCGAGCCATTCGATCGCGGGAATGTCGAGGTGATTAGTAGGCTCATCGAGGAGCAAAACGTTCGGCTCGGTGACAAGCGCGCGTGCGATCGCAACGCGCCGCAGCCAACCACCCGATAGCTGTGCCAGGGGCGTTGCGGCCGGAAGCGACATCTGATCGAGTATGGCGTTGATCTTGTAGTCGAGATTCCAGGCGTCGGCATGATCGATCTGTTGGTGCAGGCGCGACAGCTCCGCTTGCGCAGCGGGTGAAGCCGTGCGCGCGTCGGAGAGCAGGTGGTGGTGCCTGATGAGCAGTGCGCCGGCTTCGCTGAATCCCTGCGCAACGGCATCGTAGACGCTGCAGTCGTCCCGGTCTGGCAGCGACTGATCGAGGTTGCCGATCACGAGCCCGGGGTCGCGCCAGATGGCGCCGGAGTCGGGCTCAATGCTGCCAGCGAGGATCTTGAGCAGCGTTGTCTTGCCGCTGCCGTTGCGGCCGGTCAGACACAGCCGGTCCCCAGCCTCGATGTCGAGGTTGGTGTGATCGAGAATACAGCTGTTGCCAAAATGCAGCGTCAGGTCGCGGCAGGTGATGATCGCCATCGCGGCATTCTACCGCGGCAGCCGACAACGGATGACGTCGATCTATGCCAGACTGCGGACACGAAGGGAGGGAAGATCCAGTGTTCAACGACGCGATTGGGCGAGCGCTTTGAGTAACTCGCCGGTCAGGCAAACCATCGGCCGTGCCCGCGTCGCCCTATATGGCCTCGTCAATCTGCCGACATCGATCGTTGGTCTGCCGATTGCGCTGTACATCCCTGCCTTCTATTCCCAGAGCCTGGGCTTGTCCCTGGCGGCGGTTGGTACTTTGATTGCGCTTTCGCGCCTCACCGATGTCGTTACGGATCCACTGATCGGCATCGCATCCGATCGATGGCGGACGCGCTTTGGGCGCCGCAAACCATGGATGGTGGGCGGCATGCCGCTCAAGGTGCTGTCGCTGTGGATGCTGTTCGTGCCCGAGAGTGAATTCGCGCGTTGGCTGTGGGGCGCGCTCGGTGGCGAGACGGTCACGAACCTGTACCTGTTCGTCTGGATCAGCGCGCTGTACCTGGGATTCACGCTGGTAGACCTGCCGTACCGGGCGTGGGGCGCTGAGCTATCGACCGACTATGACGAGCGCTCGCGGGTCACGGGTTGGCGCGAAGCGTTCGGTTACGGCGGCACGCTCATGGCGTTGGTGGTTCCACTGGTGCTCGCGCTCGGGTTCGGCATGCCCGGGCCTGGCAATGCGCTGCTCGGCGTCGCGGTGATCGTGGTCGTACTCATGCCGGTCCTGATGTTGCCGGCGGTCATCTGGGTGAAGGAGGTGCCAACCCGTGCTATCGCAAGTCCGGTGGCGTGGGGACGGGGGTTGCGCATCGTCTGGAGCAATGGACCATATCGGCGGCTGGTCATCAGTCTGGTGTTTCTGGTTGCGGCGGTGAGCATGACCGCATCGCTGTCATTCTTCTTCGTCGCGTCGGTGATGGGAGAGACCTTCGAACGCTATGCGATCTTCATCCTCGCGTACTACCTGTCGAGCAGCCTCGCGATTCCAGCGTGGTTTGCGATATCGAGGCGCCTCGGCAAGCACCGCACGGTCGTACTCGGCATCCTCTGGCTGTCGCTTTGGAGTGCGTTCATTCCGCTGCTCGGTCCCGGTGATTATTGGGTGTTCTTCGCCATCATGATGTTGAAGGGGTCTGCAGTTGGCGCGCTCGTATTCCTACCTGCGTCGATGGCCGCCGATGTCGTCGACCTCGATACGCTGCGCACCGGCGAGCAACGCACCGGGCTATATTTCTCTCTGTGGGGAATGGTCAACAAAGGCGCGGTCGCGGTCGGTGTCTTTCTCGCCACCAATGGCGTCGTGTGGTTTGGATTCGATCCATCGAGTGCCGCCAACTCGGATGCCGCAAACTTCGCGGTCGCGTGCCTGTACAGCATCGTCCCGGCGGCGATCGCCTGTGTCGCCTTGCCGCTACTTTGGAAGTACCCGCTGACGCGGCAGCGGCAGCAGCGCATGCGGGATCATATCGAACGCAGGGATGAACGGCGCCTGCAGCGCACCAATGGTTGAGGAGCCTCAACAGGCAGTCATCGCGTGATGACCGCGGGTGATGCCTGCAGCTGGGCGCGGCCACGATCCCAAGCGGTGCACCAGGTGCGCAGTTCTTCGGCGGGCATCGGTTTGGCGATCCAGTAGCCCTGACCAGAGGCGCAGCCCATTTCACGCAGGCGCTCGAACTGGGCTTGATTTTCGATCCCCTCTGCCACCACCTCGAGCGACAGGTTGCGAGCCAGCTGCAGTGTGGTCTCGACGATGGCGCGATCGTTCGAGTCGGTGCACAAGTCCCTGACGAAACTGCGATCGATCTTGAGGACATCGAGCTTCAGGTGTTTGAGGTAGGCAAGCGATGAGTATCCAGTTCCGAAGTCGTCGATCGCTGCCCGTACGCCGACACGCGCGAGCGATTGCAGCACGTCCATGGCGGTTTCGGGATCGCTCATCACGGCGGTCTCGGTGATCTCGAATTCCAGATGACGCGGTTCAATGCCATTTCGCTCGATACGCTCGAGGAGGTCGAAGACGAAGCCTTGATCGCGCAGGTGCCGCGCTGACAGATTGATCGCGAGATCGAGCGTCATACCCCGTGAACGCCATGCCTTGTGATCCTTCAGGGCACGGTCCAGTACCCAACTCGTCAACGGTGCGATCAGATCGTTGTCCTCCGCCAGTGGAATGAACTCCGCGGGGGAAATCGGACCCAGTTCAGGATGCGACCATCGCACCAGGGCTTCGACGCCGGTGCATTGCATGTCACTCAACCGGATCTTGGGTTGGTAGACGAGGTCCAACGCTCCTTCGCTCACCGCCACGCGTAGCGCGCGCAGCATCTCCATGTTGCGAATCGAACTGGCGTCTTGGCCCTCGTCGTAGAACTCGATACCCGTGCGGCGATGTTTGGCGCGGTACATGGCCACATCCGCGTGCTGGAGCAGCAGGCCGCCATCCGCACCGTGCTCAGGGCAGAGCGCGATGCCGATGCTGGCACCGAGCTCGATCAGATTCGGCCCCACCTTCACCGGGTTGCGAACGCGCGCCAGGATCGTCTCAGCCAGTGCCGTCAATTCATCGAGACGATCGTAGCAGGGCACGACTACGGCGAATTCGTCTCCACCAATACGGGCGATCATGTTGTGCGAAGCAAGTGTGCTGCGCAGGCGTTGTCCGAGGATCGTCAGCACGCTGTCGCCCGTGGCGTGACCCAGGGTGTCATTTACGTCCTTGAATCGATCCAGATCGAGCATGAACAGGGCGCTTCGCGAGTTCCGATCGAGTTGTTCGAGCGCGCGTGTCAGCATGACCCGGTTAGGCAGCCCCGTCAGCGCGTCGTGAGTTGCCTGATGCTGCAGCAAGTCGTGTTGTTGCCGACGTTCGGTCGCGTCGCGGATGATGATGGTATGGAGTATTCGCTCCTTTAGATTCACCGTCGTCACTGAGACGTCGAGTGGCGGTGCGCCGTCGTTGTTCGAGCGAACGAACTCGAACGTGCGGCCGGACTGTGCACCCTTCGAATCCAGTCGCGTCCATGCATCGATCCCCGGGATGACGTCACGGATGTCCGATTGTTGCAGGCGATCCAATGGCAAGCCGAGCAGGCGCGCGCTAGCCGCGTTGGCATCGCGAATGTGCAGATCATCTCCGCACACCAGTATCCCGTCGATGCTACCTGCCAGAACGCTGGAGATCAGCGCTTCCCGGCGGCTCAGACGGACACCGCTGAGCAGCGCACGGAGCGACTGATAGTCCGCCGCAAATGCCAGCGACAGACCTGCGCACAGCACGAGCGCGAGTACCAGCGGCATGGCAGGCACGATCACGTTCATGCCGGCATGTAGTGCGGTCGTCGCGCTGACGATGACCACAACGCCGATCGCAGCCCAAGTGAGGCTGCGTCGCCATGCGGCACCCATCATCAGCGGCATCAGCGCAATCATGGTGGCGCCGAGAATGACGCTGAACCAGCCCTGTAGAACAAGAGGTCCGCCGGACCGCATTGTCTGATACGCCAAAGCCTGCACCACTACGCCGGGCAGCGCGCGATGGACCGGCACAGGCAGGATGTCGCCAAGCTCCAGAGCGGTAGCACCGACGAACACGACTTTGTCCGTTAGCGCGGTGGCCGGTGTTCGCCCGTTCAGCACATCTACGAATGACAATCTGGGAAATGTCGCCGGCGAGATTCGAAAGTCGATTGGATGTTCAGCAACTGAAACCCCGCCACGGGTCGGTGCCAGCAGCGCGATGGCGGCATCGATGGGTGTGGCGTGAGTGGTGTCTCCGTTCAGTACCCCGCGCACGAGTCCGTCAGCCCGTGGCGCGACGTTGACGAGCCCAACGCGGGTATGACGCGCGAACGTCTCGAGCGGACGCGTCAGCACGTATCCGCCGGCCCGTCCGGCGGTCGACAGTTGCCAGAACGCGGGTAGCACGAATGGGTAGCGACGCGCAGCGAGCGCGTCGGCCAGGGCGTCGTCGGCAGATGCATCCGGTGCGGCGACGCTGAAGTCGACGTCGTAGAACACGCTGCGTGGCGAGGCATTGGAAAGTTGGCGCACGAACTGGGCGTGACTATGGCGCGACCATGGCCACTGATCGATTGCGCGCAGGCTGTGTGCGTCGATCTCGACGATCACGACATCGCTCGCGGGCGTGTACTCGAGCGCCCGATACTGCGCATCCAGATAGGCATTCTCCAGCGGCGAAAGTGCGCCGCTGAGATGGCACAGCACCAGAATCGCAATCGCTACCGCGACACTGACACCCGATCCAGCGTGAAGCGACATGACGTTGGCGGGGCGCTTAGCGCAGGCCGCCCAGCAGACCGCCCGTCAGCACGCCGGGGCTGGTCGCCGCGCCAGTCAACGTGTCAACTGGCGGGGCCTGCAGTATCGGTGCGAGCAGGGTGGTGGTGTCGTCGAGTGTAATTGGGGCGATCGTGCCGTCGACTACGGTGTTGAGAAGTGGTGTGTCCGCGAGAGTTGCGGGCATCGGATCCGCAATCCCCGGAATGAGACTCGCGGTGCTGTCGACGATGCCACCGACAAGCGGGTCGACCGCTGTTGTCACCGACTGCAGCACTACAGCGCCCGTGTCCATCGCGCTGGCGACCACGGGCGTGACCGTAGTTGCAGTGCCATCGACGATGCTACCGACCATTGCTGCCGCGCCGCCCACGGTGTTACCGACCAGTGGTCCGACAGCGCTCGTCACCGACTGCACCACTGCGGTACCGGTATCCACGACGCTTGCGACCACGGGGGCGATCGAAGTTGTGGTGCCAATGGCAATGCCGCCAGCAATTGCCCCCGCGCCGCTCGCGGTTGCATCGACGGTCGCGAGCGTTTGTGGCAACACAGCTCCCGGCAACCCGGCGCCCGCGCCAATGCTCGTGACCAGCGGACCGGTGTCTGCGGGCACGTTGCTGACCGCGTCCTTCACGACGGCGCCGGCTTGAGTGGGTTCCATTGTCAGTTCGAACAGCTGACCATCGCGCCCGGCAAATGCCACACCACCCGGTTCCAGATTGGCACGCTTGGTACCGTCAATGCTCGTTACCAGGAGACGGCCTTCATGCAGCGCGACGGTTGCACCGCTCTCATCGACCAGCACGTTGAAGATCGTGCCTTTGACGACGGAGACGAGAAAAGGCGTTTCGACCTGGAATCGATCGACGCTGCCTTTTTGCACGCTGAACAGAGCCGACCCCGATTGCTGCAGCACGCGTTGCATGATCCCGACGTCGCGCGGCTCGGGCGACACGATGCGCATCATCGTGTTTGGCGCCACTTCGATGAAGCTGTTTGGCAACGTGAACGACGCCGCGTCATTGGCACCGGTCTCTACTTCGATGGGCAATTCATAGGCGTGGCCGCGTGCTACGAGGCTGACTGGAGTTGCGCGTCCCTGGGAGATCTCGAAGATGTTCGGTGCACCACGCACGTCGGTCAGCGTCGCGGTCGACGCAAGTGCCGGCGGCGACGCGATGGTCACCAGACCCGCTAGTAGCAGCGCGTACGTGCTCGCATTCATGATCGAATCCATACCTTTGATGATCGCGATACTCGACCACAGTCGGTGTTCGGAATGCGGCCCAGTTCTCAATATTGCGGATGCCTGTGTCAGCCAGTTGTTCGAAGGTCACGGCTGTTGTAAGTGGCCTTCGGGTGGATTGCGAATTCGTGCATGCGTCTCATCCGCGCTCACCGTTTATCGCCACGATCTGCGCATTGGTTTGCACATCAGGAGATCGATACAGAGATGAGAGTTGACGCCCATGTCGCCATGCTCGTCTTCACGTGTTGTCTCACGATGTCCGCGGCGGGCGATTCGCAGCGACTTGCTGGTGTGGTCTTCCACGGCGTCACCGCATACTCACCCGAGGCTACGCTCGCGTTGTACCGCCAGGATCTCGGCGCGCCGGTCGACGCATCCCTTGCCGAGCGGGTCGCGGGAAGGGTGATCGATCGATATGAGTCGGATGGATACTTAAGTCCTAGCGTCACGACCGACTTCCATGCGGATTCCAGAATTCTGCTGGTCACGGTGCGCGAGGCGAGTGTCGGACACGTCAACGTCATCGGCAAAGATCATGTCCGCAACGCGATGTTCTGGGAGGAGGTCGAGAGTCTTCGGCAGCAGCGGCCGCTGCGTGGTGACACGTTTCGGCGATGGCTCGCCGATGTCAACGCGCTCGACGGCACTGCAGTCGTCGGGTCGATGATGCCCGTGAGGAGTGGCCAGTCGGACTACCTCGTTTCGCTGAGTGTCGCTCCCACGCGATGGTCGGGCCTTGTGCACGTCGACAACCGCGCCGCCGAGTCGCTCGGATACGAGATCGTTCAGGGCCAGATCGGCTATCGATTTGCCAATCCCCTGGCGGGATACATCAGTGGGTCGGGAGCGGTTGCGCTGGACCACGACCGATTGCGATTCGGTGCGCTGAGCGGTGTGCATGAGCTGTTGGAGGGTCGTACCTCCGTGCAATGGAGTCACTCGAGATCGACCTCTCGGTTACCTACGAACGAAGGATCTCAGAACGAATACGAACGGGCTCGTTCCTCGGTTGGCCTGCGGCATTCGTTGCATCGCGTTACTGCTTCGCGACTCGACGTCATCGCCAACTTTCAACGCTACGACGTTCGACAGACGGAACGCACAGGTCAGCTGCTGCGCGATGACCGCGTGCGCTCGATCGATATCGGCTTTGGTTTGTCGGGGATAGACTCCGACGGCCGACGCCACGATGTGAGCGTGCGGCTGGCGCGGGGCCTCGACGTCATGGGTGCTGAAGTCTACGAAGCGCCGGGCTACGAAGGCAGCGATCTCACTTACACGCGTGCGGACCTCACCTATCGGGTCGTGCAGAGATTCCGCGATCGTTGGCAGGCACAACTTGCGCTTCAGGGACAAATCAGCGGCGATCGACTGCCCAGCTCGGAACAGTTTCTGATCGGCGGCCGGCAGTTGGGTGGTGCGTTCGATCCGGCCAGCGTCGCGGGCGACGAAGGAATCGGTGGACGATTCGAGATTGCGCGTGACGCTGGATCGGTTCCGTTACTCGGCCAGCTGCAGACCTATGGTTACTACGACCATGGATTTTCCCGATCCAACAGCACGGCAGGTGCGTCGGATGATGCTTCGTCGATGGGCATCGGATTGCGTCTCGGCGCCGGCAAGTTCAATGGCTCGCTGGAGGTCGCGGTGCCGATCGAAAAACCACGCACGAATGAACTGGCTGACGCCGGGACGCGTGTCTTCTTCACGCTTTCACACCGGCTGTTCTAGGCCCGTTGGACCGCTGCAGCTGTAGGCGATCGGCTGCCACTGCGGAAGCCGATCGCCCGCGGCGGTCGCGTCATCGCTCGTGGGAGCGCCCTCGGGCGCGAGTGATTGGCCGGTAAGCCTGCGCCCACGCAGGTTGCCTGCGAATCAGGCCGAGAATTGCAGCCCTTCGAATCTGCCGTCCTCCCGCCAATCCTTGAGCAGTTGAAAGAATCGGATCGAGCCACCGCCAAAGGGCGCCGATTGCTTCGCGTGCGGATTGGGTTTGCCCTCGTTGTTGTAATACCCGGGTGTACACGACGGGCCGCCGAGGCCGCCCAGCGGACCGCCGTCGAAGCCGAGAATCGTGTTCACCCAGTTGTCTTCCGCTTCCTGAGTCACTTCGACTGTCCGATAACCCTTGTCCATCGCCACCGCAATGATGTGCGCCTGGTGCACAGCGGTTTCGTCGAGCAGATGTGGGAAGTTGGCGGTAAAGCCGCCTTGCGAGGTATTCATGATGAACAGATTCGGGAAGCCGTGCGCGCCCATGCCGTGGAGCGAACGCGTGCCGTCGCGCCAGTGTTCACTGAGTGCCTTGCCGCCGCGGCCGACGACGTCATAGCCGGAGCGACGCGTGTAGCTCGTGCCTACTTCAAAGCCGGTGCTGTAGATGATGCAGTCGACCTCGTATTCGATGCCCGCAACCACGATGCCTTTCTCGGTGATGCGGTCGACGCCTTGGCCGTTGGTGTCCAGCAGCTGAACATTGGGTCGGTTGAAGGTAGGCAGGTAGTCGTCGTTGAAGGTCGGTCGTTTGCAGAACATCTGATAGTAGGGCTTCAGCTTCTCGGCGACGTCCGGGTCTTCGACGAGTTCATCGACGCGCGCGCAGATTTCTTCCATCTTCTCGAAGTTGGCCATCTCCATCATCTGCGGCACGCTCATGTTGGTGCTGCCTTGCGCCTTTTGGAACTGGTGAATCATCTTGCCGATGAGATCGGTCCAGCCGTCGGCTACCAGATCGCGTTCCTGAGGCACGCCCGATACGAGGGCATTGAAATTCTCCATGCGCGCCCGCTGCCAGCCCGGCTCGAGGCTCTTGGCCCACTTTGGATCGGTCGGCGAATTGCCGCGCACGTCTACCGAAGAAGGGGTGCGCTGAATCACGTACAGCTGTTTCGCAGTTTCGCCGAGGAACGGCACGCACTGAATGGCAGTTGCACCAGTGCCGATGATCGCCACACGCTTGTCGCCGAGCTTGTTCAGGCCGCCATCAGGGCCGCCGCCGGTGTAGTCGTAATCCCAGCGGCTGGTGTGAAAGGTGTGGCCCTTGTAGTCGCGGATGCCGGGAATGCCCGGCAGCTTCGGCCGGTGCAAGGGACCGTTCGCCATCGACACGAAGCGCGCCTTGATGGCGTCACCGCGGTTGGTCGATACGATCCAGCGCGTAGAGGCGTCGTCCCACTCGAGGCTAGTTACTTCAGTCTGGAACAGCGCGCCTTCGTACAGATTGAAGTGTTTGCCGATGTTGGCGCTGTGCGACAGGATCTCCCGAGCGTAGGAATACTTCTCCTTCGGCACGTAGTTCAGTTCTTCGAGCAGCGGCAGGTAGCAATAGGACTCGATGTCACATTGCGCGCCGGGGTAGCGGTTCCAATACCAGGTACCACCGAAGTCCGCACCTTTTTCGATGATGCGGATGTCCTTGATGCCTGCATCACGCAGGCGCGCGCCAGCCTGCAGCCCGCCGAAGCCGCCGCCGATGAGCACGACGTCCACTTCATCGATCACGGGCTCGCGTTCAATGCGTTCCTGCACGTAGGGATCTTCCAGATACTTGGCATACGCGCCGGTCATCTCTACGTACTGTTCGTTGCCGTCCGCGCGCAGTCGCTTGTCGCGCTCAATGCGATACCGCTCGCGCAGTGCATCGGCATCAAATGTCAGGTCGGTCGCGGTCTCGCTCATGTCAGGTCCTCGTGGTGCTCGAATGGCATGTGAAAGCTGCGATTACGGCGCCAGGATGCGGCGCAGTGAATCGATGAAGAATGAAACGACGGCGGCATCGCCTGGATAGCTGTCGTCGTACAGATATCGGTCGAGAAAGGTCAGGGCGCCCAGCATGAAGTAGGCCTGCGCGCGAATTTCGACTGCGTCCATGGTTCGCAACTCGCGGCGGGCAATGCCGCCGGAGATACGGCCGACGATGTGATTGACGTGCGCCTGGGTACCTGCCTGGTACAGATCCGGGTCGTGCAGGCGGACTTCTTCGGCGAGGCGGACATAGTTCGGGTTCGCCTGCAGGAACGTGAGGTACGTGCCGAGCATCGCCCGTTCGAAGCTGAAAAAATCTTCGCCCTCGGCACGGGGTCGCAGGCGCGCCAGAAACTCCCCGACCTGGGATGCCATCAGTTCGTGCAAGAGTTCCCGCTTGCTGCCGAAGTGGTAGTTCAAGATGCCGACGGCCACTTCGGCGCGGGCGGCAATTTTGGCGACGGACGTGTTCTGAAAGCCTGCCCGGCCGGCCTCCTTCAGAGCGGCCTCGAGAATGCGCGCGCGCGTCCCCTCGGAGCGGGCGTACTGTCCCCGGGTCTGGGTCTTGGATTGCGCACCGGATTCTGCCATGGCTGAATATTGAATCGGTTTTCAGTTTAATGCAAGCGAATTGATTGCGCTGAACGGCGCCGGGCTTGGGTTACCATCCGAACCCGTTTCACCCCAACACCGCAGGAGATCGACCATGCAGGACGTCTACATCATCGAGGCTGTGCGCAGTCCCATCGGCAAACGCGGTAAAGGACTGGCCGGCCTCATGCCCGCAGACCTGCTCGGCGCCGTACAGCTGGCCGCGTTGCAACGCAGCGGCATCGATGCTGCGCGCATCGGTCAGGTCATCGGCGGCTGCGTGTCCCAGGTGGGCGAGCAGTCGTTCAACTTCATTGCGTTGAAGTAAATCGATTA
>JBGSQB010000081.1:0-25116 GCA_041738285.1 Pseudomonadales bacterium
CCCGGCCGACCCGTCGCGCCCCTGGCGAGATCGCTTCCGCCTCGACTTCACCTCCTGCGTGCGGCGGGCGCTTTCTCTTGACCACAAGATCACGCCGTCGCCCGCACGCTGTCAAGAGGAAACGTCGGGTGCGCGTGTTACGAGGTGTTACCGGACTTCCCAGGTGTCGCCCGTACGCAGCAGCCGCGCGAGGTCGCGAATCACGGTCGCCTCCCCCAGGCCGGAGCTGCCGCACAACAACCCGCAGACAGCGCCATGCAGCGCGCTCGGTGAAACCGCCGCGGAAGCGATGAATTGGTTGTCCGGTTCGAACGTCAAGGGCGCCATCCAGCCGTGCGCGGCGCCAATCCTAACACTGGCCGTGCGTTGACCCGCATTTGGGCGGTCTCTATAGTCGGGGCCGATTCACGCCGACTGCCACATGCCGCCAACCGATCTCGACACACTGGAACGCAAGGTCAACGAGCTGATCGAGCTCTGTCAGGTCCTGGCACGCGAGAACCGGGCGCTGCGCAGTCAGCAGAGCAACTGGACCACCGAGCGCGCCAAACTCATCGAGAAGAACGAACTGGCCAAGAGTAAGGTCGAGTCCATGATCACGCGCCTGAAGTCCCTGGAGCACGACGCATGAGTCGCACGGCAACTACGGTCAGCGTTCGTATCCTCGACAAGGAGTATCAGGTCGCATGCGGACCGGAGGAGATCGACGAACTCACCGCGTCAGCGCGCTACCTGGACGCGCAAATGCGCATCATCCGCGAGTCCGGCAAAGTGCTGGGGCTGGATCGCATGGCGGTCATGGCAGCGCTCAACATCGCGCACGAATTCCTGAAGATGCGATCCGAGCGCGACACCACTTCCAAGGATTCGGCACGCAAGCTGACGGATCTCTTGGGCCGCGTCACTCATGCTCTGACGGATGCAAAGCAGCTGACACTGTAGCGGCTTCGCGGCTCACAAACCCGTTACTAGTAAACCCCTCGGAATGTGAATGCAACCGCGTTCGGATGAATCAATGAGGCTATACTTGTGACATCTCCTGGGGTGTACGCCAGTCGGAGTTGTCCTTGAGCCGTTATTGTAACCTTGGGGGCTTGGATTGGTGTTTGTGTGCAAATCCGCTACAGGCGGGGAGCCTTTGATGCCAACTGGGTCACCGCCTTGAACCGACACGGTTCAGGGCTATCCTGACAGCGGCACTCCCGGGAGATTTTCATTCACTTGGCTGACATATCGGCACGTCGGAACCTGCGCAGCCGCATCCGTCGCGCTCGCCGTGCGCTACCAGCGCAAGTCCAGTTGTTGCATGCCCGCGCGGTCGCGCGCCGCGTGCTCATTAGCCGCCTGCCACTGTTCGCACGACGCATTGCCCTGTACGCGCCCGGTGATGGTGAGCTCGATTCGAGTCCACTGATCGATGCGCTGATCGCGCGCCATCGCATGGTCGCGCTGCCAGTCGTATTGCCTGACCGGCTGCTGGGGTTCTATCGCTACACCCCGGCGACGAAACTGATCGCCAACCGCTACGGTCTCGCCGAACCGGATTCACGTACCGGTGTGTTCATCGATCGGCGCACGCTCGACGCCGCGGTGGTGCCACTGGTCGCGTTCGATGCCAAGGGTCACCGGCTCGGCATGGGTGGCGGCTACTTCGATACAACCTTTGCCGACCCCGGCGACCGACCGCTGCTCATCGGGCTTGCCCATGCGCTGCAACAAGTGGACGACGTGCCCGCGGAGCCCTGGGATGTGCCCCTCGATGCGGTGGTGACGGAGACAGCACTCGTGATCTGTTCCGCGCGGGGCGCCCGTGTGCTGCAATCCGCGGGATCGTGACGAAGAGGCACAAGCCGCCATGGCCGTGAGAAAGATCATCCGGATGGGGCATCCGACGCTGCGCAAAGTGGCGCGGCCGTTGACGGCCGTCGAGATCACCAGCGCACCGATTGCTGCCCTCGTCGCCGATATGGTCGACACCCTGCACGACTATGGCGGCATCGGCCTTGCTGCGCCGCAGATCGACGAGTCCATTCGCCTCGCCATCGTCGAGATTCCCGGTGGACCGAGTCGCTATGGTGAGATCCAGGCCATGCCGCTGACGGTGTTCGCCAATCCGGTGATCGAAGTCATCGACCCGACGCGCGCCGGCTATTGGGAAGGATGCCTGTCAGTGCCGGGCCTGCGCGGATTCGTCGAGCGGCCCCAGCACGTGCGCATCCGCTATCAGGACCTCGCAGCGAAACCCAAGGTGATCGAGCTCGAAGGGTTCCTGGCGACCGTGTTTCAGCACGAGTTCGACCACCTCGATGGCCGGCTCTACATCGACCACATCGAAGACCCCTCGCGCCTCGCCTTCGAAGAGGAATATCTGCGCTACTTGACCGACGCCTGAACGCGGTCGAAGACGAGCGCCCCGGCGGGGCCTTCCAACAACAACTTGCCGGGCAGAAACCCGAACTGAGTCACCGCCGCGAGCGCGGCGAGGTAACGCGCCTCGAGGGCGTCGACGTCTTCTCCGCAGGCCATGCGCGTGGTTGCCAGTGGTCCGATCTCGAGCGTGCCGGGTGTCGAGGTCGCCCCCATCTTGCCGAAGTAGCCGTTGCATCCCGCGTTGCCACCGACGGCGCCGCCATTGAGTTCCAGCGTGATGGCGCCGGGGATCGCCTCGTCGAAGAGGCTTGCGAGCCGATACGCACCGTCGAGTTCGGTCATCGAAAGACGACGCCGGCCGTGGACGCTGGCCCGCCCGATTCCTTCCGCCGCTCGCCATGACCACCGGGCCTGAACAATCTCGGAGGGGCAGCAGGCCGCATCGTCGACGCTGGAGCGCAGCACGACGGCCTCGATCTCCCCGCCGCCCGCGGACCACGACATGACCTGAACGCGATCGCCAATCAGCCGAGTAGGCGCCACCCCCGCGGTATCGCTGACCACCGCGACATAGTCGAACCGGCCGCTCCCACCGGACTCGTGGCCGACGAGCGCAAGCGTCTCGTCGATGCCATCGCCATCGATATCGGCGGCCATCGCAGCCTCGAGCAACACCACGTCGCGTTGCGCGGAGTCGGGCGATGCGGTCGACGCGAACCGGCCTTCGCGCAGGTCGATCGGGTGATCGAGAATGCCGGCGTAGCGCGTATTCGCCGCGTCCGGCGGATCCGTGACCGCGGCATCCTCCGGCACGACGCAGCCCGCGAGCAGCAAGGCATGGCATACAGAAAGCACTGCCCCAATTCTGTTGTTCATCACCGCTCCTGTCGTTCGATCCTCAGAACTCGCGCGCTGCACTGCGCAATCGCGCTCATCACCTGCTGCGCGCCGCGCTTATTCGTGAGTAACGCCTGATTGAGCTCCACTTCAACGCCGAGGTAGCGCCCGCGCGCGAAACGTGCACGCAGCGACGTCGTCAGACCATCAGCTGCCCCGCGATACGGATAGTTACGTCGCACGACGAGGCCGGGCATTGCGGCACGAAGCCGTTCTGCCAGACGGTGGCAGAATTCCCGTTCCGAGGTTCGCTTCGGGTCGTACAGTAGTCCTACGTCCGCGTTGCGCAAAACGCCGTCGAGAACAGGCGTGAATGAGTGCGCTGCCAGATGCAGCACACAGCGATGACGGCTGAGTGCTTCCGTAATCGCTGCGACCACCGCGGCACGATGCGGTCGATAATAGTTTGCACGGAGCAGTTCCCGATCAGCGGCAGCCAGCGTGCGCGTCGCATCCGAGAACAGCGCCGGATGATGTTCGGATCGGTTGGTGTCGATCAAAAGACGACTGAAACGATAGATGATCGGTTCGACCCCGAAGCGCTTCGCCAACAGCCCGGCCAGTCGCTGCGCACCTGCATCGTAGCCGCGGTGCGAAGCGAGCAGCGCATCGCAACCCTTGAACAGATGCGCATATCGCGCCGGAATTCGATTGCCTGCGTGTTCGCAGGTGACGATGACGTGATCAGCCAGGGGCACGATACGGCGTTCCGCTGACCAGGCATTCACACAGACCCTGGTACGCGCGGAGCAGCGATTCCCGAGAGACAGCGCCAACGGCTGCACGCAGGCGCGTAGCCAGTGTTCCCTCATCAAAGATCACGTCGAGGTGTTGGCGATGAGCATCGATGGATACGGATTGCGTAAGGCGTCGCCACAGATCTCCGGCGCGGATTCGACGATCTTCGACTCCGAACAGGGCGAGATAGGCGCGCTCATCCACGACTGCGTCCTCCGCATCGAGGATGCAGCGCTTCAGCAACGCCGCAAGGGTCGCGGTATCGATTGAGTTGGCCGCGTCCATCGCAGCTGGCGAATCGAACAACTGCTTGACGATGGCTGTGACAAGGGCGGCGATGGCAAGGTCGACGCCGGGATGCTCCTGAGTGTCGAGGAGCCGGATCTCGATGGCATTGCGATCGAATCGCGCGATTGCGCCGCGCGAGTTCAGCCACTCGAACTGCAGCGTGCCGTCCGGGTCGTGCGGCGCGATGTCGCGATACATCGGTTCGAACACGACCGCGGTGTATTCGGCTTCCGAGCTCGAAGGCTCGGGAATGATCTTGCCGGTGATGGATGGAATACGAGCCTGATTGCGCGCATAGGTGTCGAGTCGGCCATCGGCGAATCCCGTATCGGCGCCATCGAGGAACGGACTACTCGCGGCCAGCGCCGGCAGGAGCGGCAGCGTCGCACGCACGGCAGCATGCAACCGGGCAAACTCCGCGTCATCCGCAAATGGAAGGTTGATGTGCATGCTCTGCAGGTTCGACCAACCATGCCCGCTGCAGCCGAATATGCGGTCGTATGCACGATAGATCGTGTCATCATCGTGCGGCCACAATTTCGTATCGGTGTCGGGGTTCATCCATGGATGCGCCGCGCCACCCATGAGCCGCGCGCCAAGCGGTTCGAGCATGCCGTCGATGCGCCGCACCGCTTGTTGAAACGCAGTCGATGCGCGGGCGAGATCCGCTGCCGGTCCGTTGGTCTTGAGTTCAATCACGTGCAGCGCGAGTTCATTACTCCAGGCAAGCTCACCTTGTTCGGTCTCATTGGTGATGGTGCCTTCGGCGGCTTCGAGCACTCGATCGGCAAGCGGCGCCACCTCGAGCGTATCCCGATCGACGATCATGTATTCGATCTCGATGCCGAACCCCGCGAACGCGGGGTAGATGTTGGTCATGATGCGACTCGCTTGGTCGCTTCGATCCGCTGCAGGAACACACTCAGCACTTCACGATACAACGCACCTTTCATGACTCGGTCCTCGTAGCCCGCCTCGATGCTGGGGTTGTCGTTGATTTCGATCACGTAACACTGATTGCCGATCTGCTTGAGATCGACGCCGTAAAGACCGCTGCCAATGAGGTTCGCGGCCTTCAGCGCCGTTTGCACGACTTCCTTGGGCGCCTCACCGACGGCCAGCGTCTGACATCCGCCTTCGACCGCATTCTCACCGGACTCATCGCGACTGATGATCTGCCAGTGCCGCCGCGCCATGAAGTACTTACACACATACAACGGCCGGCCATCGATGATGCCCACGCGCCAATCGAACTCTGTCGGCAGAAACTCCTGGGCAACGATCAGTTCGGATTCCTTGAGCATCTCCTTCACCGACACGCGCAGCTCTTCTTCGGTATCGACCTTCGTCACGCCCTTGGAGAAGCTCGAGTCGGGTTGCTTGAGCACGACCGGTGTGCCGAGCAGCGGCACGATCTCGTCGATGTTGTCCGCGTGCACGACGAGCGTCTTTGGGCAGGGAATCTTCTGCCGTGTCAGCAATTCCGCGAGATACACCTTGTTGGTGCACTTGAGAATCGAGTCGGAGTCGTCGATCACGATCAGGCCTTCGGCCTCCGCGCGCCGCGCCATGCGGAAGGTATGGTGGTTGACGGCCGTGGTTTCGCGGATGAACAGCGCGTCGAATTCGGCCAGGCGCCCAAAATCTTCCTTGGTGATCAGTTCGACAGAGAAGCCCAACGTCTCGGCCGCGTCTTCGAATCGCTCCAGTGCACGCGGATCCGAGGGGGCCTGTGCCTCGGTCGGGTCGTGCAGAATCGCCAGGTCATAGCGCGCCTGGCTTCGGGGTCTTGCCCGGCGCCGCTTGCCGGAGAAGTAGTCCGCTGCTGCTTCGAGCAAGAATGGATGCTCGCTGCTCGGAATGTCGCTGGCGTCGAGGGTTCGAATCGTCTTGAGCTGCCATTCGCCCTCTCTGCGCACGAAGTCGGCATGCAGGAGTGGCGCCTCGAACAGGCTGAACATCTGCCAAGCCAGACGATCGAACTGAGATTCCGGGTTGCGACCGAAATAGATCGGCAACTCGACGTGATCGACTCGCATGTTCTTGAACGCTTTCTCGACGGTCTCTTCGAGATCCTCCGAGCGCAGTCGCGCGACGCCCTGAAAACGCAGATCTTGAATCGTCGCAAGGCTCGGCAGCGGGTGATGCCCACGCGCCGCGGCCAGCAGGGAAACGTAGTAGCCCGCGCTCTGGTACTTGTACGACCGACACAGGTTGAAGACCTTGGCGGCTCGATAGTCGAAGTACTTCGGATCTGTGAGATACGTGCGCGCCGCAACGAGCGTCACGCCGGGGATTTCCAGCGGCCAGTCCTTGGGGTTGGTCACAACGAACAGAATGTTCAACGGCGAGAAGTCCTGCCCTTGGGTGTGATCACGAGGAGATTGGCATCGAAGGTCAGGTTGCCAAGTAACACTGCGCAGATCAAACGGTTGATGTTGACCCAATAGTGCGGCGTCCTCGACACTGGATTGGGCAGATACGGGTCGCTCACGCGTACCACCCGATCGCGTCGACGGTAGCCCGACAGGACCACGAAGTGACCCGCGGGTTCACCGCGCAGATCGTCCGGCGTGTCATGAGGACCGAACTCGCGGGGCGTTCGGTAAAGATAGGTGGATGACAGCCCGGCGATCACCGGCACGCCACGTCGAGTCAGCCCACGCAGGAAGGGCGCTGTGAGATCACGAAAGCGCACGCTGCCGCCCCGGGTCACGAATTCGGTGTAGGCAGCGGATGCGGATCGGACGAGCGAGTCGGACTTGAGTTTGTCCTGGGCCGAGAGCAGTTCCAGTAGCGGCGCCGCGCCAGGCTTAAACCATGAGGGATCGAAGACCTTCAGATCCCAGGTGTAGAGCGTCGCTGTGTAGCCGCGGTCGAGGGCATGGCAACCAAGATAGGCCGCGTACGTGCCGCCGTGACTCAGCCGCCGGCTCTGGGTGATTACCTCGGCAAGGTCGACGGAGTCGCCGTAGTACTCGTAGACCGCTTCGAGGCAGGTGGGCCCGCACGTCGTCTCGTCCGGCTGGCGCTGGATATTGACGTCGAGCTTGATGTCGAGCGGCAGCCGTCGCTGCATCAGCGCAGGAACATTTGATATGCAGAGTTCGCCGTTTCCTCTGAGTAACGATAGCCTATGCGATCGAGAAAGCCGCGCAGTTCGCCGCGTTGTGCCGCGCTCGCCTCGAACCCGGCGAGGACGCGGCCCCAGTCTGCGCCGTGGTTTCTATAGTGGAACATCGTGATGTTCCATTTCTCGCCCAGCCCCATCAGAAACTTCATCAACGCCCCGGGCCGCTCCGGAAACTCGAAGCGATAGATGCTCTCTGGCATCGCCCGATTCATGCGCCCGCCCACCATGTGCCGCACATGCAACTTCGCGATCTCGTTTTCCGTCATGTCCTCGACCGCGTATCCCGCGTCTTCCAGCACCGCCGCCAGTTCGGCGCGGCTGCCGCCCGCACCGATCTGCAGGCCAACGTAGACGCGCGCCTCCGATGCGTCGGCGAAGCGGTAGTTGAACTCGGTGACGCTGCGCTTTCCCAGCGTTCTGCAGAACCGCCGGAAGCTGCCGGGCCGCTCGGGAATGGTCACGGCGAATATCGCCTCGCGTTTCTCACCGAGCTCGGCGCGCTCAGAGATGTGTCGCAGACGATCGAAATTGACGTTCGCGCCGGAGTCGATGGCAATCAGATCGAATCCTTCGATGCCGGTGCGCTCCACGTATTTCTTCAGACCGGCGGTCGCGAGCGCACCCGCAGGCTCGGCTATGGAACGGGTATCGTCGAAGATGTCCTTCACCGCGCCGCAGATCTCGTCCGTGGATACGACAATGATCTCATCCACGCAGCGACGGGCGATCTTGAAAGTCTCCTTGCCTGCCTGGGCAACTGAAACGCCATCGGCAAACAGATCCAGAGTCTCCACCGGCAGGCGAACCCGCCGCTTGGCTTTCAGCGCAGCGGACATGCAGGCCGACCCTTCCGCTTCGACGCCGATGACGCGGATCTCCGGCTTGAGGTATTTCACGTACGCCGAGATTCCCGCAATCAAACCGCCACCGCCGACCGGTACGAAGATCGCGTGAATGGCCGCGCCATGCTGGTTGAGAATCTCCATGCCGACGGTGCCTTGACCAGCGATCACATCGGGATCATCGAATGGATGCACAAACGTGTAGCCGTGCTTTTTCATCAGCACATTCGCGTGTGCTGCAGCGTCATCAAAGGTGTCACCATGCAGGATCACGTGTCCGCCGAGATTCCGCACCGCGTTGACCTTGATCTCGGGTGCATTGTGGCCCATGACGATGTGGGCTTTGATTCCCAGCTTGGTTGCTGCGAGTGCAACCCCCTGTGCGTGGTTGCCTGCGGACGCGGCGATCACACCTCGCAATTTCGCCTCTGGCGAAAGCTGCACCATTTTGTTGTAGGATCCGCGCAGCTTGAACGAGAACACGGGCTGCAGATCTTCGCGCTTCAGGAAAATACGGTTACCGAGCCGACGGGACAACTGAGGGGCTTCGTGCAACGGCGTCTCGATAGCGACGTCATAGACGCGCGAAGCGAGGATTTTCTTGACGTAGCGTTCGAGCATGGCGCACAGCACAATGAGGGCGCGCCATGTTAAAGGGGGGGTGTCATGCCGTCCACACGGCGGAACTGCGAGTGAGTCAGGATGCGCAGAAGCGTGCCGTCGCCGACGCCGCAGTATCGGCGATCCTCTCCAAACTCACCCGCGAGTCCATCGTGGGCATAGGCACCGGGTCCACCGCCAACTGTTTCATCGACGCGCTGGCCGCACATCGACATGCATTCGACGCCGCAGTCGCGAGTTCTGAGGCGAGCGCCGCGCGATTGCGCAGCCACGGCATCACTGTGATCGATCTCAACGCCGCATCCGAGGTGCTCGTGTACGTCGATGGCGCCGATGAAGTGAACCCCGCAAGACAACTGATCAAGGGCGCCGGCGGCGCGCTCACCCGCGAGAAGATCATCGCGACCACGGCTATCGAATTCATCTGCATCGTCGATGAATCGAAGCTGGTCACGACACTCGGACAGTTTCCCCTGCCGGTGGAGGTGATCCCCATGGCCCGAGGGCTCGCAGCGCGCGCTCTCGTGGCCATGGGCGGTCAACCGGTGTACCGGGAAGGGGTGATCACGGACAACGGCAATATCGTGCTCGACGTCCACGGCCTCGACCTCACCAGCCCCGCCGCGATGGAATCACGCATCAACGACATCGTCGGCGTCGTCTGCAACGGCATCTTTGCCGCACGCCCCGCCGACCTCGTGCTGGTGGCAGGCCCGCACGGCGTGCGACGCCTGTAGGAGACTGTCCCCGGAGCTACGCGCTCGTGTGTAGGGACACGATGTGACGCCTAGCTCCGGGGACAGTCTCCAGCTCCGGGGCGAGCTACCGCAGCAACTTGCCCGGATTCATGATCCCCGCGGGATCGAAGATCTGCTTCAGCGCCGTCATCGCGGCGATCTCCACTGGACTGCGGCTGTAGCTTAGGAAATCACGCTTGAGCAGCCCAACCCCGTGCTCGGCCGAGATACTGCCGCCGTGGCGCTGCACGACCTCGAAGATCCGCGGGCTGATGGCGTGGCAGCGCTCATAGAACTCGGCGACGGACAGGCTCGCAGGTTTGAGGATGTTCAAATGCAGATTGCCGTCGCCGATGTGGCCGTACCAGCACACCTCGAAGTCCGGGTATGCGGCGCGCACCACGTCATCGACTCTTTCGAGGAAGTCGGGCACCGCCGCGATGCGCACCGCGACATCGTTCTTGTAGGGCGTGAACGGCGCGATGCTCTCGGAGATGCCTTCGCGCAGCTGCCACAGGTTCTCGGCCTGGGCATCGCTCTGAGAGATCACGCCGTCGGTCACGAGCCCCGCCTCGAGGCAGGCGGCGAAGGCGTCCTCAGCGGCGCTGAGGGTAGCCGTGTCGAATTCGAGGAGTGCATAGAAGTCGCAAGGCTCGGCGAGCGGTCGGGTCAGCTTTCGATGTCCCGTGACCTTCTGCAGCGCAAGCTCCGAGAAGAACTCGAAGGCCGACAGTGTCAGCCGCCGTTGAAACTGCGCGAGCACCGTGAGTAGGTCGCGCATGCGTGGCACGCCGAGCACCATCACGGTCTGCGCCGCCGCAGCGGCGTCAAGGCGGACTTCCGCCTCGACGATGAAGCCGAGCGTTCCTTCGGAGCCAATGAAGAGATGGCGCAGGTCATATCCGGTCGCGTTCTTCACCAGGCCCCGGTTCAGACGCATCACGTCGCCAGCCCCGGTCACCACCGTCAGTCCGACGATCCAGTCCCGGGTGAGGCCGTAGCGAATGACTTTGATGCCGCCGGCGTTGGTCGCGATGTTGCCCCCGATCTGGCTCGATCCGGCCGAGGCAAAGTCAACGGGATAAGACAGCCCATGTTCCGCGGCAAATGCCTGTAGCGCTTCGGTGACGACGCCCGCCTGGCAGCGCGCGATGCGGTCGGCGGCATCGAAACCGAGGATCCTGTTCATGCGATCGAAGGACACGACCACTTCGCCATTGGATGCTACCGCTCCGCCGGACAACCCCGTGCGGCCACCCGACGGGACCAGCGCGGTGCCGGTGCGGTTCGCCCACTTGACCAGCGCCACCACCTCATCGATGTGCTCCGGGAACACGATGGCACGCGGCGCAACGGCGAAACTACGCGTCCAGTCGGTGCCCCAGTGGGCCAGCGCATCAGCGTCGGTCGCAACGCGGGCTGGCGAGAAAATCTGCTGTAGTGCGTCGATCATGAGGCCGAGTCGGATCCGGGGCGCTCAGTATAGGGCGCCAATCTGCCCACAGGATGGCAAAATTGACCAACGTATCCGCGATGCGCACGTCCCGCAGCCGCGCGCACTCGCGCGCTGTCGGGGTGGCACGAAGCGTGCCTACTGATCATTGCTCACATTGGGGGATACACATGACCGCACGCACCTGGGTGACCTACGGCGCCGCCCTGGTGGGCGCCCTTGCGATCGCAACCTATGCGGCTGTGCTCGTCGCCCAGCGCATGAGCGACGGGCCGCTCAACGCGATGATCCCGGGCGGACCACTCAAGGTTGGCACGCTGGTCGACCAGCGGACGATCGACTGGCGGGCAGAGTTGGGCGACCGGGACATGGCGCCCGTCGAGTTGCAACTGGTCGAGCCCCCCGGGTCGCGATACGTCGGCGTCATGGTTCACGGCGGTGAACTCTACGTACCGTGCGACCTGGGATACATGTGGGGCCGGTTCGCCGGCAATCAGCGGCGCATGCTCCATCTCATCTACCTATTCAAGCACTGGCATGAAGATGCGCTCCGCGACGGCCGCGCTGTCCTGCGCATCGACGGTAGGCGCTACGAGCGTCAGGCGGTCCGGGTGACGGATCCCGCCCTCATCGCCGCGTTGAAGACCCAGCTCGAGACCATGGCGCGCGCCTGGATCGCACCCGATGAGCTCGCGCCACCGCCCGCCCAGGCGCCGAACGACATCTGGTTCTTCCGCATGGACCCGCGACCGGTCTGACAATGAGACCACCTCATCTGCCCCACCGAATCACTTCGATGTGACCCAGCAGATGAGTCGCTATTATTGGCGCCCGATTTTTCAAGTTGGCCCATGAGCGAAACCTCCTACGACCGCGCCCGCATCAAAGTACTGCTGCTCGAAGGCGTTCATGAATCCGCCGTCTCGACGTTCAAGGCGGCCGGCTATACGAATCTCGAACTCGCCGCCGGCGCGTTGCAGGGTGATGCCCTGACTACCGCCCTGCGCGATGCCCACATGGTGGGTATTCGCAGCCGCACCCAGCTCACCGAAGGAGCCCTGGCCGAAGCGCGTCGGTTGATCGCGATCGGCTGCTTCTGCATCGGCACAAACCAGGTGAATCTGAATGCCGCGATGCGCGCTGGCGTGCCGGTCTTCAATGCGCCGTTTTCGAACACCCGCAGCGTTGCCGAGCTCGTGCTCGCCGAGGCCGTGCTGCTCTTGCGCGGTGTGCCGCAGAAGCATGGCTTCCTGAAGCGCGGCATCTGGCAGAAGAGTGCAGATTCGAGCTTCGAAACCCGCGGCAAGACCCTTGGCGTGATCGGCTACGGCAACATCGGCAGTCAGCTCGGCGTACTTGCCGAAGGTCTGGGCATGCGCGTCGTCTTTTACGACGTCGTCAAGAAGCTCAACCTCGGCAACGCACACCAGGTGGACACCCTCGGCGAGTTACTTGCCACGAGCGATGTCGTGACCCTGCACGTGCCAGCCACGACTGAAACCCGCAATATGATCGACGCGCCAGCACTTGCGCTCATGAAGCGCACCGCGGTGTTGATCAATGCATCGCGCGGCGATGTCGTCGATATCGACGCCCTCGCCGCGGCGCTGAAGTCGAATGCGCTGATGGGCGCCGCGATCGACGTGTATCCGGAGGAACCAAAATCCAACGCCGAACCATTCAGGTCGCCACTGCTCGACTGCGACAACGTGCTGCTGACACCGCACATCGGCGGCAGCACTGTCGAAGCGCAGGAGAACATCGGCTTCGAAGTGGCCGAGAAGATGATCCGCTACTCCGACAACGGCTCGACACTCTCGGCCGTGAATTTTCCCGAAGTCGCGCTACCGCCCCATCCGGGCAGCCACCGGCTGCTGCACATTCATCGCAACGTGCCCGGCGTGCTGTCGCGCATCAACCAGGTGTTCTCAGAGGGCGGCATCAACATCGCGGCGCAGTACCTGCAGACCAACGCCAACATCGGCTATGTGGTGATCGACCTCGATGCCGAGCACAGCCAGGCAGCGCTGACCCGGATCAAGGACGTGGAAGGGACGATCCGCACCCGGGTGTTGTTCTAGGGTAGGATTCCTTCCCTGTTGGCAGTTTAGGAGGCCGCTGTGCCTCGCAATACCGAACCCGGGCCGCTGCGCGTGGCCACCTCCGCCGCCACCGATGACGGTGAGGAAGTCTCGCGAGTCATTCGTGCGCGGCTCATCGCCGCCAAGCGCCGCTTCCATGCCAACGACAATATTTCCGACTTCATCGAAGACGGGGAGCTCGATCTGCTGCAAGGCGAGGTGGCCGAGAAGATGAAGACGGTGCTCGAAGCGCTGGTCATCGACATCGAGAGCGATCACAACACCCAAGGCACGGCAAAGCGCGTTGCCAAGATGTTCGTCAAAGAGGTGTTTGGCGGACGCTATGTGCCGATTCCGCCGGTTACCGAGTTCCCCAACGTCGAGCGTCTCAACGAGCTCATGATCGTTGGGCCGATCACCGTCCGCAGTGCCTGCTCCCACCATCTGTGTCCGATCATCGGCAAGGTCTGGGTCGGCGTGATGCCAAACGAACACTCGGCACTCATTGGCCTTTCGAAATACGCACGTCTGCTCGAATGGGTGATGACACGGCCCCAGATTCAGGAAGAAGCCATCGCGCAGCTGGCCGACCTGTTGCAGGAGAAGATGCAACCGGATGGACTGTCGATCGTGATGGAGGCCGATCACTACTGCATGCAGTGGCGCGGCGTTCGCGACATGAACTCGAAGATGATCAACAGCATCATGCGCGGCAGTTTTCTCAACAACGCCAACCTGCGCCGCGAGTTTCTCGCGTTGCTCGCCGCCAGTCGGAGTTAATCCATGCTCGTTCGACTTCTCTACGCCAGCCGAATCTCACAGTCCGCAGGCGATGACGCCATCGACTCAATCCTCGCCCAGTCGCGAGCCAACAACGCCGAGCACGGCATCACCGGCATCCTGTGCGTATGCCAGACCGGTCGCGTATTCATGCAGGTGCTCGAAGGTGGTCGGGAAGAAGTGAGTACGCTCTACAACAACATCGTGCGCGACGGACGCCACGACCACGTCATGCTGCTCGACTACGAGGAAATCGGCGAACGCGTCTTCGTGGGTTGGCGTATGGGCAGGGTAGACCTCAACAAAGTGAATCTCAGCATCATCCTCAAGTACTCGGAGCAGCCGAGCCTCGATCCGTTTTCCCTGCCCGGCAAAGTCGCGCTCGCACTCTTGACCGAACTCATGAACAGTGCGGCCGTGACCGGCCGCGGGGCCTGATCAGCCCCCGAGTTCCCGGGCGATCTCGGCGAACATCCGATCGCGGACCGCAGCCGATTCATTGACCAGATGGTGCTTCGCTTCGGGGATGTAGAACACCCGCGGTTCGAACAACCGGCCGATTACCTTCATGTTGTATTTTCGGTCCACCGTACGGTCCGCGTCCCCTTGAATAACGAGCGGTGACACATCCGTGGCGGGATAGCGTTCGAAGCGCTTGCGCCATTCCTGCATTGCGGTCACCCACTGAACCGGCAACGTGCGCGCCTGCAGGGGATCGCGGTCGCGCAGGAATTCTATGAACTCGCGATCATCCGCATTGCTGGTGAATGTGCGCGGTCGCTCCGTGATCGTGCGTCGGGCGATCTCGTAGATGATCCGATTGACCGGCCACAGATACGGCCGCACCAGCGGCGCGAGCAGCACCACTTTCTCGAAGGGCGATGTGCGCGCGTCCACGCGATTGCGCAACAGCCATTCCATCGCGATCGCCCCGCCGGTGCTCTGACCGAACAGATGCACGGGCTTTGGCAGGTGCGCTTGCAGTGCCGCAAGGCTCGCATTGAACGCATCGACATAGTGATCGAAGGTATCGATGGTTGCCGGCGCACCACTCGATAGCCCATGGCCTGGCAGGTCGAAGGATGCAACCGCGAGGTTACGATCGAGCAGGAACCGAATCAGATGCCGATAAAGGCCGACGTGATCGTAATAGCCGTGAATGACCAGTGCGCTGCCGGTTGCGTCCCGCGGCCGCCACAGATGCACGGCCAGTTCATGGGTCGAAGTCTCTAATCGACCCAGGTGATGAGCAAGGCCTTCGATCTGATCGGCGAAGTGAATGCCGTAGTGTCGCAGGTATGCATCTTCCGCCGCGGTGAGCACGGTCGGTGCGTCGGGGACGAGGGGGCGCAGACCTTGGCGTAGTTGGGCGGGGTCGAACATGGGGAGAGAACAGCTGGGAAATAGGGGACAGTTTACCTATTCGGACGGAAGAACCGCGTTACCTGCAAACGCTAGACCGATAAGTTAACTGTCCCCTATTTCCCTCGCTCGCTACGACCCGACGAATCGAGTTTCCTGAACAAGTAAACTGTTCCCCTCCGCTGTCCCCCTCAGTTCACCACCGGATCCAGCTCACCCTTCTCATACCGCACGAACATCGAGTCGAGCGCCAGCACGCTGATCTTCGATGCCTGACCCGCGGTGTTGAACGCTTCATAGCGCTCAATGACGATCTTCTTCATCGCCTTGGTGGTCTCGGCGAGATACTTACGGGGATCGAACTCGCTCTTGTTCTTCGCAAGGAACTGGCGGATCGCCGCCGTCGATGCCAGCCGCAGGTCCGTGTCGATGTTGACCTTGCGCACGCCGTGGCGAATGCCTTCCTGGATTTCCGACAGCGGCACGCCATAGGTTTCCTTGATCTCGCCACCATGCTGGTTGATCACTTTGAGCAGATCCTGCGGCACCGATGATGAGCCGTGCATCACGAGGTGCGTGTTTGGAATGCGAGCGTTGATCTCTTTGATGCGATCGATTGCCAGTACATCGCCAGTGGGCGGCCGCGTGAACTTGTAGGCGCCGTGCGAAGTGCCGATGGCAATCGCGAGTGCATCTACTTTAGTCTGTTTGACGAAGTCGGCGGCCTGTTCGGGATCGGTGAGCAGCATGTCCATCGACAACGAGCCTTCGTGCCCACCGCCGTCTTCCTCGCCGCCCATGCCAGTTTCGAGGCTGCCTAAACAGCCGAGCTCACCCTCGACCGACACGCCACACGCATGCGCCATATCCACCACCCGGCGCGTGACCTCGACGTTGTACTCATAGCTCATCGGCGTCTTCTGATCTTCGCCCAGTGAGCCATCCATCATCACCGACGAAAAACCCAGCTGTATCGAGCGCTGACAGACTGCTGGCGATGCGCCGTGGTCCTGGTGCATGACGATGGGGATCGCAGGAAACTCTTCGATCGCCGCCAGAATCAGGTGGCGAAGGAAGTTTGGACCTGCGTACTTACGCGCGCCGGCACTCGCCTGAACGATGACGGGGCTGTCGGTTGCGGCCGCGCCTTCCATGATCGCGCGCATCTGTTCGAGGTTGTTGACGTTGAACGCGGGTACGCCGTAGTCGTGCTCGGCGGCGTGATCGAGTACCTGGCGCATGCTGATGAGAGGCATTTTTGATTCTCCGATGAGATGACTACCGTTGCGCGCGTGTCTCGAGGATCGCGACCGCGGGCAACGTCTTTCCTTCCACGAACTCGAGAAACGCGCCGCCACCGGTGGAAATGTACGAAATACCGTCGGCGACGCCGTACTTGTCGATGGCCGCCAGCGTATCGCCACCACCGGCGATTGAGAAAGCAGCGCTTTGTGCGATGGCTTCAGCGAGTACGCGCGTGCCTTCGCCGAACTGATCGTGCTCGAATACACCGACCGGCCCGTTCCAGAGCACGGTGCCGGCTGCAGCGATGCGGATCGCGAGCGCTCGCGCCGTTGCCGGCCCAATGTCGAGGATCATTTCGTCGTGACCCACTTGTTCAGGCAACCGCAGGGTTGCGGTGGCCGACTCGCTGATCTGCGTCCCCACCATCACGTCGACGGGCAGTGGCACCTCCACCTTGGCAGCGATTCGGCGCGCAGTCTCGATCAGATCGGGTTCGTACAACGACCGGCCGACGGGGTGACCCGCTGCGGCGAGAAAGGTATTGGCGATGCCGCCGCCGACGATGATGGTATCGGCAATGGCCGCGAGCCGTTCGAGCACCTCGAGCTTGGTGGAGACTTTCGAGCCGGCGACGATGGCGATCAGCGGCCGCTTGGGCGCGGTCAGCGCGCGGCCAAGCGCATCGAGTTCTGCCGCGAGCAGCGGTCCCGCACAAGCGATCTTGGCGTGACGGGCAATGCCGTGGGTCGACACCTGAGCGCGGTGCGCGGTGCCGAAGGCGTCCATCACGAACACATCGCACAGCGCCGCCATCTTTCGCGCCAGCGCATCATCGTCTTTGGCTTCACCCTTCAGCCAGCGCACGTTCTCCATCAGTTTTATCTCACCGGGGGCGATGGCAACACCATCGATCCAACTGGACACGAGCGGTACGTCGCGGCCAAGGAGTTTTGCAAGGTGGGCCGCGACGGGCGCCAACGAAGCCTCCGGTTCGCTCGAAGCATCCTTACCTTCGGTTGGACGGCCCAGATGCGACACCACCATCACGGCAGCTCCGGCTCCGAGGGCCGCGCGCAGCGTTGGCAACGCCGCAAGGATGCGCGCATCGCTCGTGACCCGACCGTCCTTCACCGGCACATTCAGATCTTCACGGATCAGGACGCGCTTGCCGCTGAGCTCGACATCCGTCATCCGCATCACAATACTCATGCCTGCAACCGCTCCCTGACCTTGCGTACCGCATCGATCACCGCCGCTTCGGTGATGCCGAGTTCCGCGAGCGCCGTGTCTCCCGGCGCCGACATCCCGTACCGCGCGATGCCCACGACCGCGCCATCGAGTCCGACGAATCGATACCAATAGTCGGGATGCCCGGCTTCGACGGCGACCCGCGCACGCATCGCCGCCGGCAACACGGACTCCCGGTAGGCGGCATCCTGGGCAAGGAACGCATCCGCACTCGGCATGGAGACGACGCGCACGCCGATCCCGGCGTCGGCAAGCTTCCTGGCCGCGGCCACCGCGATGCCGACTTCCGAGCCAGTGGCAATGACAATCGCATCGAGGCTGCCGGTCTCTTTGGCGAGCACGTAACCGCCGCGGTCAATGTTGGCAAACGCAGTGTCACCCCGAATCTGGGCCTTGGTCTTCTGGCGGGTGAACACGAGCGCCGTCGGCCCATTGCGTCGCGACAGCGCCTCGCGCCAGGCGATTGCGCTCTCCACCGTGTCGCATGGCCGCCAGACCGCGAGGTTCGGTGTCGTGCGCAAGCTCGCCAGTTGTTCCACGGGTTGGTGAGTCGGACCATCTTCGCCGACCGCAACCGAATCGTGGGTGTACACGAAAATGTTGCGAATGCCCATGATCGAAGCAAGGCGCACCGCGTTGCGCGCGTACTCCATGAACACGAGAAAGGTGCCGGAGTAGGGGATGAATCCGCCATGTAGCGCAATGCCGTTGGTGATCGCGCTCATGCCGAACTCGCGCACGCCGTAGTTCAAGTAGTTGCCCGCCGACTGCGGCGACAGCTCCGTTGCCCCCTTCCACTTGGTGCCGTTGGATCCGGTGAGATCCGCTGAGCCACCAATGAGCCCCACCAGTCTCGGCCCAACGGTGGCAAGGCAGCGCTGAGACGACTTGCGGGTTTCCAGATCTTCGGGGTTGGTCTGGGCGCTGCGCGCCAGAAGATCGAGGGCTTCGCGCCATTCGCCGGCGAAATCTCCCGCGAGGCGCGATTCGAGTTCCGCTGCTTCCGACGGAAACTTCGCGCGATAGGCCTTGAACAGCTTCTGCCACCGCTGTTCATGGTCGGCGCCAGCGGCGCGGCAATCCCAGTCCTTGCGGATGGCGTCGGGAATCTCGAACGGTGGATAGCGCCAGTTGAGTGTCAGACGCGCGGCCTTCACCTCGTCTGGTCCAAGCGCTGCGCCATGGGCCGCTTCCGATCCCTGCTTGTTCGGTGCGCCGAAGCCGATCACGGTGCGCGCGCAGATGAGCGTCGGTCGATCCTCCTCGGCACAGGCATTGGTCAGTGCTGCAAGAATCTCGTCGGCATCGTGGCCATCGACGTCCCGGATCACGCGCCAGCCATAGGCCTCGAACCGCGCCGGCACATCCTCGGTGAACCAGCCGCTGGTGTCGCCGTCGATGGAAATGCCGTTGTCATCGTAGACCACCTTGAGCTTGCCCAGCCGCTGCGTACCGGCGAAGGATGCCGCCTCGTGGGAGATGCCTTCCATCAGACACCCATCCCCGACCACAGCCCATGTGCGGTGATTGACGATCGCAAATCCGTCCCGGTTATAGGCGCGGGCAAGTTCGCGCTCGGCCATCGCCATGCCCACCGCATTGGCAAGACCTTGACCGAGCGGACCGGTGGTGGTCTCGACACCTGCGCATTCACCGAGCTCGGGATGACCCGCGGTCGGCGAGTGCAGCTGGCGGAAGTTCTTCAAGTCGTCGATCGAGACCTCATACCCGGTCAGGTGCAACACCGCGTAGAGCAACATCGACGCATGGCCGTTGGACAGCACGAAACGGTCGCGGTCGGGCCACTTTGGGTTGCCCGGGTTGTGTTTGAGCACTTCGCGCCACAGCACTTCAGCGATGTCGGCAAGGCCCATGGGCGCGCCTGGATGGCCCGAGTTGGCGCGCTCGACGGCATCCATGGCCAGCGCCCGGATGGCGTTGGCACGTTCGGTTGCAGATGACATGGTGGTGATTTCGGGCCAGAAACGAGGAGGGCGGCTATTGTCTGGGTTCATACACCGCATGGCAATTTCGAATACACATCGGTCGACCTAAACCGATACCATTGCCCGCTTTAGTGATTCCGGAACAACGCCCGCATGGCCGATTACAGCGTATTCACCTCCGAGAGCGTCTCGGAAGGCCACCCCGACAAGATGGCAGACCAGATCTCCGATGCCGTCGTCGATGCCATGCTCGCCCAGGATCCGGAGTCGCGGGTTGCCTGCGAAACCTTGATCAAGACCGGTATTGTGGTGCTCGCCGGTGAGTTCCGCTCCAAGGCCGACGTGAACCTGGACCAGCTGGTTCGTACCGTCATCCGCGACATCGGCTATGACCATGCCGCGCTCGGCTTCGTCGCCGACGAGGTCGCGATCATGAACGCGCTGGGTTATCAGTCCCAGGACATCGCAATGGGTGTCGATGAGTCCGAAGGCCACGAGCAGGGCGCCGGCGATCAGGGGCTCATGTTCGGTTACGCCACCAACGAAACCGACGTCTTGATGCCCGCACCGATCACCTATGCCCATCGCCTGGTGCAGCGCCAGGCCGAAGCCCGCAAGAACGGCACGCTCCCCTTCCTTCGCCCCGATGCCAAGAGCCAGCTCACCTTCCGCTACGCGCCGGACGGCAAAGTGATCGGCATCGATGCGGTGGTGCTGTCCACCCAGCACAACCCGGAAGTGTCTCAGGCTGACCTGCGCGAAGGCGTGCACGAGGAAATCATCAAGAAGGTGCTGCCCGGAAACTGGCTGACCAAGGACACCAAGATCTTCATCAACCCGACCGGCAAGTTCGTCATCGGCGGCCCAGTCGGCGACTGCGGGCTGACCGGGCGCAAGATCATCGTCGACACCTACGGCGGTATGGCCAGGCACGGTGGTGGCGCGTTCTCGGGCAAGGATCCGTCGAAGGTCGATCGGTCCGCCGCCTATGCTGGCCGCTATGTGGCCAAAAACCTGGTCGCCGCCGGCATTGCCGATCGGGTCGAAATTCAAGTGAGCTACGCCATTGGTGTCGCCGAACCGACCTCGATCAGCGTCAACACCTTCGGCACCGGCAAACTGTCCGACGAAGCCATCGTCAGGCTGGTGCGCGAGCACTTCGATCTGCGGCCACGCGGTTTGATCGCGATGCTCGATCTGAAGCGTCCGATCTATCAGCCCACTGCCGCCTACGGTCACTTCGGCCGCACCGAGCGCGAGTTCAGCTGGGAACGAACCGACCGCGCAAAAGCCCTGGCGGAGGCGGCCCGCGCCGCCTGATCGGCCGCACCGTCGTGGCGTTCAGCCTCAGCTTCGAATTCTCCTCGCCGCGCACCGAGGACGGTCGTGCATCGCTCCTGCGCACCGCCACGCGCCTTGCGGCCCATGACCCTGCCTACTATTCGGTCACCTACGGTGCGGGCGGATCGACCAAGGATGGCACCTTCGAAACCGTTGCCGACTTGCGCAAACACGGCTTCGCCGCTGCGCCGCATCTGTCCATCGGCACCGACGACGATGTGGCCGTGCTCGAGCTCGTCGATCGCTACTGCGCCCTCGGCGTCGATCGCATTGTCGCGCTGCGCGGTGATGTCCCCTCGGGCATGGGTGCCGGCCGCAACGTGCGCTACGCGGAATCGCTGGTGAAGCTGCTGCGCGCCCATCGCGGCGACGCATTGCACATCGAAGTCGCGGCTTATCCGGAAACGCATCCGGATGCGCGCACGCCGGAAGCCGACATGGCTTTTTTCCGCCGCAAGATCGAGGCCGGTGCGAACGGCGGGATCACGCAGTACTTCTACAACGCCGACGCTTATTTCGACTTCGTCGCGCGCGCGGCGGTCGACGTGCCGATCGTGCCGGGTATCATGCCGATCACGAACTATGAGCGCCTGGTGCGGTTCTCCGACAAATGCGGCGCCGAGATTCCGCGCTGGATCCGCACGCGCCTGGCATCCCTTGCCGATGACGAAGCGGCGCTCAAGGCATTCGGTGTCGAGGTGGTCACCCGACTCTGCCAGCGGCTGATTGACGGCGGTGCGCCGGGGCTGCACTTTTACACGCTGAACTTCGCCTCCGCGACGGATGCCGTGCTCGAAAACCTCCGTCTGCCGTCGGGTGATGGCTGACCGCCTCAAACACCGCATCTATGTCGATGCGCCCCTCGATCCGGGCGATCGCGTTGTCCTCGATGCTGAACGCGCGCACTACATCGTCCGCGTCCTTCGGTTGCGCGCCGACGATCGCGTGCTCGTATTCAATGGCGATGGCATCGGCCACGGCGCGTCCATCGCCGGCGCAAGCACCAAACGGTGCGAGCTCGAGATCGGCACGCCCATCGAGGCTGACGCGGCCCCTGCATTCGCACTGAGCCTTGCGCAATCCCTGATCAAAGGTGATCGACTCGACTACGTGCTGCAGAAGGCAACCGAACTCGGTGTGACCGACATTCGGCTCATCACCAGCGCACGTACTGAAGTCGCCGTGCGCGACGGCCGCCTCGACCGCCGCATGAGTCATTGGCAGAAGGTGATCGTGAGCGCTGCCGAACAGTGCGGCAGATTGCGCCTGCCGACAGTCCATGCGCCCATCGCGCTGGATGAGCTGATCAGCCTGGCAGCAGGGCAGCGCTACCTGCTGGATCCAGGCGCGGCCGCCTTGTCCCCACCGATTGCAGCCGAAGACACACGCATCCTGGTCGGCCCCGAAGGTGGATTCAGCGACGCCGAACGCTCGCGAATCCTCGCACGAGGCTACACCGCCATCGGGTTGGGCTCGAAGATTCTGCGCGCCGATACGGCGCCGATCGCGGCGCTGGCGGTATTGCGCAATGGATGGGGCTGGCAGGCGCCCTGAGCGGATCAGACGAGCGTCGCCAGCTGCTCTTCGATGTAGGACAGGTTCGGCACGGCCGCATTCTCGGTGCCGAGGCGCACCGCGGCCGTTTCCGCAGGTCCGAGCCGCACCGGCAGGTTGGTGACGTCTTCGTCGGTCAGGTGCACGATGCGCGGCAGCGCAGCAGCGGTTATCGCATAGAACGCCCGACCGCTGCGGTGACGGGTGCGATTCATGATGACGAGGCAGCGACCGGACTTGATGGGCGCATCGGCCGGCGCGCCGTTCAACAGTTCGAACTGCACCACCGGAATGCTCTCACCGCGCCAGGCCAGCATGCCGAGAAACCAGGGCGCTGCCCCGGTCGGCTTGCGAACCCGCTTGTAGGGTGCGATCTCGGCGACGGTGACACTGGGAAGCAGCAGCACTTTTTCCGCCAGCGGAATCAGTACGCATGCCAGTTCCTGAGTGTCTTGCGCAACCACGGCTGCCATCTTACGTCCTTTGATTGACCAGCTCGTCGATGTTGGCGAGCAATTCACTCTCCTGGAACGGTTTGCCGAGGAAACGATCGACACCGAGGCCAACCGCCCGTTCCTTGTGCTTCGACCCGGTGCGCGATGTGATCATGATGATGGGCAGCTTCGACAGGCGCGCATCGTGGCGCACCTGGCGGGCGACCTCGAAACCGTCCATACGCGGCATTTCGATGTCGAGCAGCATGATGTCCGGCCGCCGTTCCTGCAGCAGCGCGATCGCTTCGACACCGTCCTTGGCGATGATCACGTCCATGCCCTGCCGTTCCAGCAGGCGGGAGGTCACTTTGCGCACGGTGACGGAGTCATCGACGACCATTACGCACGTTGGTCGATCTTTCTTCACCGGCTCCGCGACGGTCACGATCGTTGCAGTCTGGGTGCGAATCAACGCCAGCAGATCCAGAATCACGACCACGCTGCCATCGCCAAGAATAGTGGCTCCGGAAATGCCGCCGACACCAGCGAACTGGGCGCCCAGGCTCTTCACCACGATCTCGCGACTGCCCTGCACGCCATCGACATGCACTGCAATGGCCCGATCGCCCGATCGCACCAACACGACGGGCACCGAACCGCGGTCGCTACCGGCGATGTACTCGCGGCCGAGAAAGCTGCCGAGATAGCGGATGCGATAGGGGACGCCGGCGTACTCGAATCCGCCGCCATCGGGGGCATAGAGTCGTTCGAGTTCGCGCGCCGGCACGCGCACGATGCCTTCGATCGTGTTGAGCGGCACGGCGTACAAATCCTCGCCCACCGACACCATCAGCGCGCGGTTGACCGATACCGTGAACGGCAAGCGGATCGTGAAGCGGGAACCTTTGCCGGGGATGGACATGATGGAGATGGTGCCGCCCAGCTGCTTGACGGCGCTGTGCACGACATCCATGCCGACACCGCGCCCGGAGATCTGGGTGACGGAGCGCGCCGTCGAGAAGCCGGGTGCAAGCACGAACTGCAGCACCTCATCGTCCTTGAAGGTCGCATCCTTCGCCATCAGGCCGCGTTCGATCGCCTTGGCGCGAACACTTTCGACATCGATGCCGCCGCCATCGTCGACAATTTCGATGACGACATCGGCGCCTTCGCGCGACAACCGCAGATCGATCCGACCGCCCGCCGGTTTACCGAAGCTGCGCCGCAGCTCTGGCCGTTCAATGCCATGGTCAACCGCATTGCGGAGCATGTGTTCGAGTGGCGGCACCATACGTTCGAGCACGTTGCGGTCGAGTTCGCCTTCGGCGTTGAAGGCGTGGAACTCCACCTCTTTGCCGAGATCTTTCGCAACCTGGCGCACAATACGGCGCAGCCGTGGCAGCAATCGGTTGAACGGCACCATGCGCGTGCGCATGAGACCTTCCTGCAACTCGGTATTCAATCGCGCCTGCTGCAGCAGCAGCGTTTCCGCCTCGCGCGACTTGTATGTCAGCGTCTCTTTCAGATCGAGCATGTCGGATGCGCTTTCTGATAGACCCCGTGCCAGCTGCTGCATCTGCGAATAACGATCCATTTCGAGCGGATCGAATTCGTCGTAATTGGGACCATTCGCCACGTCGTGACGGAACAGCACCTGGGTTTCGGTTTCGATCTCGAGGCGCCGGAGTTGCTCACGCACCCGCTCGATGGTGGTTTCCATTTCGTCCAGCGCGCTGGAGAAATCACTGATGCCCTGCTCGACGCGTGACCGCACGATGCTGGTCTCGCCCGCAAGATTGACCAGCGTCTCCAGAAGCGCCGCGGAGACTCGCACGATCTCACGTGGCTCCCGCGACTTGCTCGGCTGCGCGGTCGAGTTGCCGCGTTCACGCGTGAATGCGAGCACGTCGGCAGACTCGGCCTCGGTGTCCTCTTCTTCGTCCTCCGTTTCTTTCACCGCTCGCGCCACGACCGGCGCCGGCTTCACCGGACGATCCGCGACCGGAGGCGCGGCAGGCACTACCGGGGCCGGTTTGGCCGCAGGTG